>NZ_JAFEJP010000037.1:0-1429 GCF_018555355.1 Bifidobacterium sp. SO4 | reverse complement strand
GGGGCTGCGGACATTTTCTTGGAGATAATCACGCAGCCATTCCTTGGCTTTGACGGTATTGTACCGGGCTCATCCAACCAAGCGACTGTTTGATGCGCTCGTGGTTGTACCAGCGTATGTACTCATCGACCAAGGCGAGCACCTCGTTGCGGGTGTGTTCCTCCCACTTCTCGGGGTAGACCGCCTCGGTCTTCATCCTGCCGAAGAATCCCTCCGCGGCCGCGTTGTCCGGCGAACAGCCCTTCGCGCTCATGGAGCGCGTCAGCCCGAAGCGTTCCATGAGCCCGAGCCATCCGGGCCACCGGTAATGGCATCCACGGTCGGAATGCACCAGGGGACGCGCGTTCCCTGGCAGCGTCGAGGCCGCTTTCTCCAGCATCCGGTTGGCCAGCTCCGCGTTGGGGCTGAAGCCGGCGGTGTATGCGACGATCTTGCCATCGAAGCAGTCGATCATCGGCGAGAGGTACACCTTCCCGTCCCTGGCCTTGATCTCGCTGATGTCCGTCAGCCACTTCTCGTTCGGACGCTCGGCCGTGAAGTCCCGGTCGACGAGATTGGCGGGAGCCGGCGTCGTCTCGCCCTCGTAGGAACTATACCTGCGTCGCTTGGGCACGTGCGCCACGAGCCCTTCCTCCGCCATGATCCTGCGGACCACCTTCTCCGATACGCCGGTCTTGAGCACCGCCTTGATCCTGCGGTACCCGTACCTGCCCTTGGAATCGGCGAACGCCCCGGCCACCTCTGCCCTGAGTCCGGCGTACTTGTCAACGCCGAGCCGGGCGTGGTGGTAGTGGTAGCTGCTGGGCGCGATGGCGAGCAAGCATGTCATCGAGCTGAGCGAATACGCCGGCCTCAACCGGTCGATCAACAGGGTCTTCTCCCTGTTCGACAGGCGCCGCAGGTCGGCGCCGGGGTCTTTTTTTACGACCTCCACCACCTCCCGCATCAACGCGTTCTCCAGCTCCAGTTCCTCGACCCTGCGGCGCAAAGCCTCCGCGTCATCATCATCGGCTGCGGACGGCCAGCGACGGGAGTCCGCGGGCTTATTGCCCTGCGCGGAGTTCCTGTTTTTGGGCTGCAACGCGGCCATGCCGCCCTTGCGGTACGCCCTGACCCAGCCATGCACCGCGCCGACGCTCACGCCGAGCTGTTTGGCGGCCTGCTTCTGCTGCATGCCGCCCAGCACCAGCTCGACTGCCCTTCGCCTGGTCTCCAGTGGGATGATGGGTTTGGCCATATGGCCAGCATACCGGGAATCCATCGCCAGCCAACGCTCCAGACACTGCCTGGTCGGATAACCCAGATGCTCCACCACCTGGGCCGTCGTCATCGGCGTGGTGAAATACAACTCCACCGCACGCTCTCGTTCCTCAAGACTGAACATACGAAAATCTTTCCGTTCGGTCTCCAAGAAAACGTCCGCAGCCCC
>NZ_JAFEJP010000036.1:0-1524 GCF_018555355.1 Bifidobacterium sp. SO4 | reverse complement strand
GACGCCATCGTGGATCTGCTCTACGGCAAGGCGAACCCCAGCGGCAAGCTCGCCGAGACCTTCCCGGTCAAGCTCTCCGACACCCCCGTCTCCCTCGTCTACCCGCAGAAGGAGAACGACCCGTACGCGGAAGGCGTGTTCATCGGCTACCGCTACTACGACAAGAAGCGGATGGACGTGCGCTTCCCGTTCGGTTTCGGCCTGAGCTACACCACATTCGAATACACGAACCTGACCGTCTCCTCCGATGAATTCGTCGACGGCGACACCCTGACCGTGACCGTGGACGTGACCAATACGGGCAAGGTCTTCGGCAAGGAGATCGTGGAACTGTACATCGGCGACGCGGGCACCGCCCCGGTGCCGCGCCCGGACAAGGAACTCAAGGGCTTCGCCAAGGTGGCGCTCGAACCGGGGGAGACCCGGACGGTCTCCATGACGCTGGACAAGCGCAGCTTCTCCTACTACAACGAGGACATCGACGACTGGGCCGTGGCCCCCGGTACGTACCGTGTGCTGATCGGTGCCTCCTCGCGAGACATCCGCCTGAGTGCCGAAGTCAAAGCCGAAGGCACGCCATTGCCGCGCAGTCCGTTCACCGCGGCCAGCACGATCCGCGAAATCCAAGCCGATCCCAAGGGCGCCGCGGTGATGCAGGCCATGATGGCCCGCGCCGCGGCCGCCACCCCCGGCGGCGGTGATCCGGCCGAACAGGAGGCCCAGCGACAGGCATTCCTGGACGACGAGGACGACGTCTCCTCCGACCCGTTCGACGCGATGGCCATGAGCATGGACATGCCGTTGCAGAAGACCGCCGACATGTCCGGCGGGCTCATGACCCCCGAGGCGATCGCCCAGCTGCTCGCCGCCGTCAACGCCTGATGACCGTCAGACGTATATCGAGAAGGGGACGATCATGACCCTGACCCGTCAAGACCTCAAAGCCGACAGCCCGCAAATGCGCGGAGCGGTCGCTTTCCTCGCCAAGATCCGCGATCTCGGCGGCATGATGAACATGCGGGAGATCTTCCCCAAGCTCACCGACGCCGAACGCGCCTACATGGCCCCATCGCAAGCCGATGAGAACGCCGTCGATATCACATCCGACACCGTGGACGGCATCGGCATGGAACTGCTCGAGCCCAAGACGGGCAAACGCCCTGGCGTCCTGTACTACATCCACGGCGGCGCGTTCATGTACGGCGACGCCGAACTCAGCCGGCCCATCGCCATCGACCTGGCCAAGGTCACCGGCCTGACCGTCTGCACGGTCAGCTACCGGCTCATGCCCAAAGACCCGTTCCCGGCCGCCGTGGACGACTGCACCGCCGTCTATCGCTGGCTGGCCGGCCGTTTCGCCGGCGAGCCCATCGTCATCGCCGGCGACAGCGCGGGCGGCAACCTGACCATGGTGATGGCGCTCGAAGGCAAACGCCTGGGACTTCCCAGGCCCGCGGCCCTGGTCACGTACTCGTTGGTCGGCGACTTCACCGGACTGCCCAGCTGGACGGAGAACGAGGGCAG
>NZ_JAFEJP010000035.1:0-2992 GCF_018555355.1 Bifidobacterium sp. SO4 | reverse complement strand
CCGTGGACATCACCGATCTACTCGTCTACGGGGATGGTCCGGAAGGCGACAACGAGATCACCGTGACCGCGGACAACTCCGCCACCCCGAACACCCGCTGGTACTCGGGTGGCGGCATCATCCGCCCGGTAAGACTCAGGGTGGCCGGACCGGTGCACGTCGCCGCCCACGGGGTGCGCGTGACCACCATCTCATACGAGCCGGCCGTCATCGACGTGCATACGGATATCGTCGGGGCGTTCGGAAATGAGCCGGACGAATCGGCCTTCGCCGTCACCGTCGATATCGTGCGTGACGGCCGTACCGTGGCCCACGGCGAGGGTCGGGACGCACGCATCACCATCGGGGACGCGGCCCTGTGGAGCGTGGACGAGCCGAACCTGTACGAGGCCCGCGTGACGCTCACCGACGCCACCGGCAACGTGCTTGACAAGGCCCATGAGACCTTCGGCATCCGCATGATCGAACACAATCCGCACGGCCTGTTCATCAACGGCCGAAGCGTCAAGCTACGCGGCGGCTGCGTGCACCATGACAACGGCGTGCTCGGCGCCCGCGCCTACGAGACCGCCGAACTGCGCCGCGTGCGCATCATCAAGGAGAACGGCTACAACGCCATCCGCTGCGCCCACAACCCGGCCTCCGAAGCCCTGCTCCGGGCCTGCGACCGCCTGGGCATGTTCGTGATCGACGAGATGTGGGACATGTGGTACGAGCGCAAGAACAAGAACGACTACGCGCTGGACTTCGAATCCAACTGGAAGGACGACGCCGCGGCGACGACCGCGCGCGACTTCAACCACTCCAGCGTGATCATGTACTCCATCGGCAACGAGAACCTCGAACCGTACGACAAACGCGGACTCGACCTCGAGCAGCGGATCGTGGACGAGTTCCACCGTCTCGATCCCACCCGGCCGGTCACGATGGGCCTGAACCTCACGCTCCTCTATGGCGCGTCCAAAGGCAAGGGCCTGTACCGGGAGGACCCGGGCGGCAAGCAGAAGGCCGGCGGCAGCATGCTGTTCAACATGCTTATGGCCATCGGCGGCGCGCTCGTACAGAAGGCCGCCGGTTTCGGGGCGGTCGACCGCGTGGTCTCCCCGGCGTGCGACAAGCTCGACATCGCCGGATACAACTACGCCTCCGACCGGTACCGCAAGGACGCTCAGGTCCATCCGGACCGCCTGATCTACGGCAGCGAGACCATGCCGTTCCAGCTGGCGGCCAACTGGCGCAAGGTCACGTCCATGGACCACGTGATCGGCGACTTCATGTGGTCCGCCTGGGATTACATCGGCGAGGCCGGCCTGGGCTCCTGGACCACACGCCCCGAAGGGCTGGGCTTCAACAAGGCCTATCCCTGGCTCCTCGCCGAGGCCGGCGCCATCGACATCCTCGGTGTTCCCGGGGCCGAAGCGGCCCATGCCGCGATCATCTGGGGCGCACGTAAAGCCATATACCTCGGCGTGCGTCCGCCGGTCGGCCCCGGCCAAAAACTGGGCAAGGGCATGTGGCGCGGCACCAACGCCATCGACAGCTGGAGCTGGAAGGGGCGCGACGGCTGGAAGACCACCATCGAGGTGATGGCGCCAGCCCCGGCAGCCAGCGCCGAGGTGCTCATCAACGGCAAGTCGATCGGGCGAAAAAAACTCAAGGACATGCGTGCGCTGTTCCCGGCCACCTACCAACCCGGCCGCGTGACCGCCGTGACGTTCGCCGCCGACGGTTCCCAGATCGGCAGTACCAGCCTGTCCTCGGCGAAAAATGATGTCGGGCCCACGCTTCACGCCGAACCAGCCGAACCGGGCGCGCACGACGGGCTGGTCTACGTGGACCTCGCCCTGCGGGACGCGGAAGGCGTCATCGAATCCGGTGACGACCGATCCATAACGCTTGCCGTCGAAGGCGGGGAACTGCTCGGCTTCGGCAGCGCGGACCCAT
This sequence comes from Bifidobacterium sp. SO4, assembly GCF_018555355.1. Taxonomy (NCBI): domain Bacteria; kingdom Bacillati; phylum Actinomycetota; class Actinomycetes; order Bifidobacteriales; family Bifidobacteriaceae; genus Bifidobacterium; species Bifidobacterium sp. SO4. Next base: position 1,048 of record NZ_JAFEJP010000035.1, on the reverse strand, counting down.
GCACCACCGACCGGTTCACCAGCGGGACCTACACCACCTACCAGGGGCGTGCACTCGCCGTCATACGCCGCGCCGACCCCGCGACGCCGCTGCGACTGACCGCCAATGACGGCCAGGATACTACTGAACTGACGCTCTGAACGGCCCCGATTCCCCTATAGACGCACGATCCGAAATCCAACCATCAACCCAAAGAAGGGACAACCACCATGAACATCGAAGCGACGCTCAAGAGCCTGAGCCTCGAAGAGAAGGCTCGCCTGTGCTCGGGCAAGTCGTTCTCCAACACCAACGACCTCGACGGCAGACTGCCGTCCATCGAACTCGTGGACGGGCCGCACGGCCTGCGCAAGCAGGGCGGCGACCAGGACATGCTCGGCGTATTCGGCTCCCATCCGGCCACCTGCTTCCCGTCCGGCGCCACCACCGCCAACAGCTGGGATCCCGAGCTCATGCGCGAGATCGGCACGGCGCTCGGCGAGGAGTGCCGGGACCAGGGGGTCAGCGTGATTCTCGGCCCCGCCGTCAACATGAAGCGCAGCCCGCTGTGCGGCCGCAACTTCGAATACATCTCCGAGGACCCGTATCTGGCCGGACGTATGGCCGCGGGCCATATCAACGGCGTGCAGTCCCAAGGCGTGGGCACCTGCATCAAGCATTTCGCCGTGAACAACCAGGAGACCAACCGCTTCACCGTGAACGAGGACCTCAGCGAACGCGCCCTGCGCGAGATCTACCTGCCGGCCTTCGAGACCGCCGTGCGCGAGGCCAGGCCGTGGTCCATCATGGGATCCTACAACAAGATCAACGGCACGCCGGCCTGCCAGAACAAGCACCTGCTGGACGACATCCTGCGCAAGGACTGGGGTTACGAGGGTGTCACCGTGACCGATTGGGGTGCCATCTGGGATCGTGTGGAAGGCATCAAGGCCGGCCTCGACCTGCAGATGCCGTACTGCGGCGAGGACTACATCAACGCCGTGGTCAAGGCCGTCAAGGACGGTACGCTGGATGAGGCCCGCCTCGACGAATGCGCCCGTCGCGTGCT
>NZ_JAFEJP010000034.1:0-3023 GCF_018555355.1 Bifidobacterium sp. SO4 | reverse complement strand
GGAAGCTAAGGCCTGGCACGGCGATGGTACTGCACCCGACAGGGTGTGGGAGAGTAGCACACCGCCGCATTCACACGTTACAGGAGCCCCGATACCCACACGGTACCGGGGCTCCACCCATATCACCGGCCTATCCCAACCGAAACGGACACGCCCCCGGGACCCCCCTCCATAACCAGGCGAACACACCAAAACAAGAAACCCCGCTGGACCGGGATCGGCATGAGTCCATGTCTGATCGCCTCTCAATTGGTTTCACCGACAAGGGGGAGCCGGGAACAAAGGGACATGTCAATCTCGGTTCAACAAAACCAAACAAAAAACCCAGAACACACGGTCCCAAGAGACCTCCCACATATCCAAGAAACCAGGCGGGTACTGACACCCAGAGAACCCTGCGCATACACGGACAAACACAAGAACAACCCTCGACGAAAATCAGACAGAAGGCACTCCTCCTTGTACGTGTATAGACGCCCATTACAACTAGCTTTCGAAAGGGGAGGGAATTGAAATGAGTTCCCTCCCCTTTTTCGTATCCATAACCGCGTATTCCCATTATTCCGGTAGGATGATTATGGAATTGGGAACTTCGGCGGGGAGGTGACGCGCATGGTTGCGCAAGGCCGCGATGATCGCAGTGTCGAGGCATTGGTAAAGTCCAAGGCGGTACTGGATGTGTTGTCACATGGGCCGAGCACTGTCCGTGCCATCAGTGAATGCACCGGTGAACCGGTCAGTTCCACATATCGTTTGCTGGACAATTTGTCCGCTGCCGGATGGGTCGAGCGTGGTCTGAATCGTGGCGAATATCGTCTGGGCATCGCATGCGTACGAATCGGTGGACAAATCGAAAGCGGCTTGGACATCCAGCAAATTGCTCGCCGGGTGTTCCGTGCCCATCGAGGCCAGTTCGGCGTGTGGGGGCTGTTCGTGCGACGGCGTCTGCGCAGCGTATGCATCGAGACCCGTACCAGGGAGGCGCTGCAAAGTTACGGACAACTGGTGGGGAATAGTGTGCCCATCAGCGTGGGGGCGCCCTCGCTGGTGCTCGTATCGTGGCTGGACGCAGAACGGTACGACCAGTTGCTGGAGCATTACGCCTACACCAACGAGATGGGCGGCACCTTCTCCACCATGCGCGTCAATGCGGTGGAACGTGCCCGTATGGTTCGGGATGCAGGATTCGCGTTCGATGTCGGCCAGACGCTGGCCGGATCGGTGACCATTGGTGTTCCGGTGTTCAACCATGCCGGTGAGGTGCAGGCCGCCGTGGTGCTCGGAGGACTGTCCCGATCGCTGGAAACGGGCCTGAGTGCCCTGCAATCGCCGTCAGAGGCCGGTGCCGCGACGACGGTAGGTTCAGGCGCTGCTGATGTCCGCAAAGTCGGTGCCTCTGTTCGCAATGCGAAGATGAATCCTACTGATCAGTCAAGCGCCGGTTTGGACGCCGATGGAGCCGATGCAATGGTTCGTTTGGTGCAGTCCGCCGGTCGCGAGATTTCACGAGGCCTGGGCTACTTCGGCGATTACCTGGGCCTTGGCCTCGAAGATTGACGATAGGCCGATAACGGGGAGACGAACCGCAATTCAGCCAACGAACGTATGCCGAACTGAACGGTAGCGGTCGGAATCCCGCAGATCCGCGACGACGTGTCCTTTTCGGCGCGGCACGTCGAAAGAACTCCCCGAGAATCGACGGAATGGTCGAACAAAACGTTTCACAGTAGCCACAACACAGAAAGGGCGCTGACGATGGCGGACGATAAACGAGAACCCACGAGGGCGTTGGACAAGGCGAGCCGCGTTATGGAGGCGCTGGCCAGGGAAGGTGGTCTGTCGCCCGCCGATATCGCGGACGTGTGCGGCATCCCGCGTTCCTCTGTCTACCGTGTGCTGGATGGCCTCGCGGATGTGGACTGGGTGACTACGGATGAGGACGGCAACTATGCGCTGTCCCTGACCTGGCTGCGTCTGGCCGATGCCGCGCGGGCTTCGCGTACGGAATGGTCCGGAGCGCGGCCGGTGATGGAACGCATCACTGCGGCCACAGGCATGACTTCGTTCTTGACGGTAGCTGCCGGCGATGAGACGGTATGCGTGGAGTGTGCGCAGGGCCATGCCATCGATTCGGTGATTCTGCGGCCGGGGCGTGTACTGCCATTGCATGCCGGCGCGGCGGGACGCATCACGCTTGCGCATTTCAACGACGAGCGCGCCGAACGATACCTGCAGGCCGCACCGTTCCCGGCCTATAACGAGAACACGCTGGTCACGGCCGAACAGTTGCGCGAGGACATCGCCTTGACTAGGGAACGTGGGTATGCGCTGTCGGATGAGGACGTGACGTTGGGCATCGGTGCCGTTGGCGTGCCGATTCTGGATTCCGCGACCGGGGAAGTCGTCGCGAGCCTGTCCGCGGGAGGTTTTGTGGACGAGGTACTCGCCACGCAGGAATCCCTGGCTGCATTGTTGCGTCAGGGAGTAAGTGAAATTCAGCAGGCCGCTTCCAACTGATTGGCGTGACTGAGAAACGTCGCGCTGTGGGTGAGTCCTAACGACACGCCGATACGAGACAATTTTTAGGGCGATGTGTCGTGCTTGTTGGTGTTTTGTTGGTGCTGTTGTGGCTTGTTTTTGGTGTTTTCGACACGCCGGTGGAGGCTAGTGTTTCCAAGGGTTTTGGTGGTGCTGTTGTGGGGTGGGTTTGCGTTTGTTTTTGGTTTCGTGTAAGTTATTCATTCGCTGCCGCTGAGCGGTTCGGATTCCTTCCATTTCAATGGTTTTACGGGTGTTCGGGTTGTTTTGTGTGTGGTGGTGGTTTGAGAACTCAAGAGCGTGTTTGTACTACTTCTTTATAGTCAATGATTGCCAGTATGCCTCAAGCCTGATGGTATTTGTGCTGTTGGGTTCCCTGGGAGGGGTTGAATTGGGGTGTGGTTTTTGTGAGTGTGTCCTTTTCCTTAAAAGGATTGCTTGTCAATTTTGTTTTTGAGAGTCATCTATTCGGATGCTTTCTGCAA
>NZ_JAFEJP010000033.1:0-3076 GCF_018555355.1 Bifidobacterium sp. SO4 | reverse complement strand
GCGCAAGACGCTCGGGTTCCGGAAACCCTCCGAGGCCATCCTCGACCTGATTAACGCCGCATGATACGATCACACCACCAAATCAAACAGCAACACAGGTGTTGCAACCACCACTAGAATCCGCCGTTCCATAATCTTCTGGTTACCGGCAACACCGCATCCAACCTCGGTGGTGGCATCTGGCTGTGCCCCACGGGAGCCGGCAACACATATGTGACCGAGGGTGGTGCCGTTTACGGCAACAGCGCGCCCGGCGACGCAGACACGCACATCGAGGCTTCCTCTGCGGCCGGTGATGATTTCGTCGCGCACCCGCGTCCCGACGCCAATAAGGTGACGTTGTCCGACCGTATGCTCGGCGGTGGAGTCAACCACTGGTACACAGACGGAGGCGCCATCAAGAACACGGACGCGGGAGGCCCTGACCCGGTAGCCGACGGTACCGTCGCGCGCTACGACGCCTCCGATGCGAACACCAAGCAGATCGTTATCGACAACACCGATCCACTCGCGCTAAAGAACGTCACCCTGTCCTCTGCACAGGAGCTTTCCAAGGCACTGGCCAAGACCGTCGTCAGTGGCAACAAGGCCATGCTCGGCGGTGGCATCGCGTCCAATTCCACCATCACCATCGGTAATCCCAATGCGCAGGAGATTTCCGTCACCGTCAACAAGAAGTGGGATTCCAGCGTCGCCGAGACTGATAGGAAGGCCGTTAAGGTCCAGCTCAAGGTCACGGGCACCTTGAACGGTCAGACGATCGACAAGGTGATTGACGAGGCGACCCTCGACGAGACGGGCAATTGGACGCACACGTTCACCGGGCTGCCCGCGGAGGGTAGGCTGAATGGCCTGAAGTATCAGGTCGTCGAGGTCGGCGACGAATACGAGTCCAGCGTCGGCGCATTCCAGCAGGATAAGAACGATATGAACCATTGGACCGTGACCGTCACCAACAAGGCCAAGAAGCCCAAGGACACGACGTTGACCATCCCCGGAACCAAGACGTTGAACGGCGATACCTTGACCGCGGGCCAATTCCGGTTCCAGATCAAGGCCAAGAACCCGTCGACCGCGCCATTGCCTACGGACTCGACTGTCGCCAACAAGGCTGACGGCTCGTTCTCGTTCGGACCCATCACCTACAAGGAATCCGACCTGAACGGCAGGGATTCGGCCGACTTCGAGTACGAGATCACCGAGGTCAAGGGAACCGACTCGACCGTCACCTACGACGATGCCGTATACACCGTCAAGGTCACTGTGTCCAAGGTTTCGAACAGACTTAACGTCACCTATGCGGTATTCGACAAGAACGGGGACACAGTCGATTCCATCGCATTCGACAACACGGTAAAGCCCGACAAACCTGACAAGCCGGATCAGCCCACCACTCCGGACACTCCGAACCAACCCGAACAACCAAACCAGCCCGGCAAGCCCGACACCCCCGGTACGCCGGGTCAGCCCACGACGCCGACCCAGCCTGACAAGCCGCAGAAGCCGACGCTGTCCGTCACCGGCTCCAGCGTGACCGCTGCCGCGGTGGTGACGGTGCTCGCACTGGCGTGCGGCCTGGCTATGTTCGTCGTGCGTCGCCATACCGCGGTGAACAAAACGGCAAGGAGCCACCACTCACGGTAACAGGCGGTTCCCGTAACCGTAACGGCCGGATGATGCGACCGAACTGATAGTTGATTCAGTCCGGCCCCATCATCCGGCCGTTCCTGTCTGTTCAAGTAATCGTTCGTCTCGGACCTGCGCGCCGTGCTTTTCACCCTCATGCGGCGAGTCGCCTGCGGGGATGGCGTTTCCAGGCCCGATGGAATCGAACATATGTCCACTCTGCGATAGAACATGTGTTCTAATATTTCGGTTGGTTTCAAGGACGGAGGCGGCATGGCCTGGAGGATCATCACGCACAGGTGCGGGCATCGTGAGCGCATCAACGTCGACGGCACGTACGTGGTCGTCGAGCAGCGGGTGCGCAGGGCCGAGGAGAGCCTGTGCGCGTCCTGCGCCGGCAACATCAGCCGACGGGACAACATGCTTGCCGGTTTCTGCACGCTCCTGGGATCGAAGGACCAGTGCGACCGGGCGGAGCCCATACGCATGCGCGTGCTCAACCAGGTGGAGGTGCTGGCCTCGCACGCGCGCATCGAGGATAGGGACGCTTTCCGGGAACTGCGCAGGCAGGTCCTGTGCCGCGATGACGCCGCATGGTGGATCGAGCATCGCAACGACGCCGTCACCATCCTCGCCCAGGACATCGAACTGTAAGGAATAGGGGGCGGTCATGAATGGGAAACGTGGAGACGAGCCGAAGGTGCTGCACCTGTGCGAATGGTACGAGGACGGGAGGCGGTATGTGGCGCAGTTCGAGACCCTCGCGGACGGTTCCATGTTCGCCGTGACCGACGATTGGAGCACCGGGGAGGAACTGTATGTCAACCATGCGTTGGCGAGGCCGGATGGCACGGCGATGCCCGGCATCGAACGGCTGAGGTTCTTCGACCTGCCCCTCAGCCACAACGGCTGCTGCCGGCGCGACGACTACACCGCGTGGGAGATCGAGGTGAACGAGCAGATCGAACATGACCGGTTCGATGACGAGCTGCGCGCGTTGGGCGTATTGGACGACGGGGACACTATATTCGGCCGTCCGTGAATCGTTCGGCCGCCGGGAGTGCGTCGGAGACGTTACACGCGCGTGAAGGGAACGCAAGCCGCACGCATGGTGTGCACTTCCCCGTGGAAACGCGAACCGAGCCATACCCTGAGCGTGCGCAATTCGGAGCCGACCCCGAACCAATGGACGGGATCATGCAAACTAGAACATGCTGGAGTGCAACGGTTTGCGCACCATGTCATGGCAATCCCGTCAGTTCACGGTTCCGGTGGTTACTCCGTTGTATGTCTCTGTGCTGTACAGCCGTCATGGCATGACGTTCGAGGTGCCTCATTTGAAAGTGAGCGCGAAACCGGGAGTGGTGCCTCACTGGAAGTGAGCGCGAAATCCTAGTCGGTGTCGGCTGGTGTTTCGTTGTGGTCTTCCGGTCGGACGCCCGCGATCTTG
>NZ_JAFEJP010000032.1:0-3667 GCF_018555355.1 Bifidobacterium sp. SO4 | reverse complement strand
AAGATCGCGGGCGTCCGACCGGAAGACCACAACGAAACACCAGCCGACACCGACTAGGATTTCGCGCTCACTTCCAGTGAGGCACCACTCCCGGTTTCGCGCTCACTTTCAAATGAGGCACCTCGCCCGTCAAGGAGGATGCCATGAACATTGAAGACGCCGATAACATGATGCCGAGGTATTGGGTCTACCATCCCGGCGAGCAGGCCGGCAAATGGAAGGAATGCCTCGAGCGGGGTCTCATGCTTCTGGGATGGCCGGAACTGGGGGACTTCAGCCGATACGTTTCGAAGTCGGATATAGAGGAGGCTTTGCGGAAGGCCTACGGTAAGCCCAACATGTACAACACCCGGAAGGCCATCTGGGATATGGGACATGTCATCAAACCCGGTGACGTGGTGTTCGCATGCAAGGGTCGCAACACCATCTTGGGAAGGGGCATCGTCCAGGACGGTTACCATTACGATGAGCACGACCCGGACGGCTATCGCAACAGGCGCCCGGTGAAATGGACGGCACTGGATCCGGGAAAGGTGCCCGATGAGCAGTGGTCGGAAGTCCGGGACAGTCTGTACATCAACAAGACCCTGACCGATATCTCCTACGACCATGAGCGGGTGAGCATGCTCGATGGATTGTTCGACGTCGAATCGATGGATGACGATGACACTCCCGTATATGACTGTCCGGAGTATGGGCGCGAGGAGTTCCTGAACGATGTGTACATGTCGGACACGGATTATGAACGGGTGACCGCCCTGCTGAAGCGGAAGAAGAACCTGATCCTGCAGGGCGCGCCGGGCGTGGGCAAGACGTATGCCGCGAAGCGTCTCGCGTATGCGCTGCTGGGCTCGAAGGATCCCACGCGCGTGCAGATGGTACAGTTCCATCAGAGCTACTCATACGAGGACTTCATCATGGGATACCGTCCCTCGGGTGACGGGTTCGAGCTCAAGCATGGCGTGTTCTACCGGTTCTGCAAGCAGGCCGAGGCGGACGACGAACGCGACTACTGCTTCATCATCGACGAGATCAACCGCGGCAACCTGAGCCGTATCTTCGGCGAGACGTTCATGCTCATCGAGCAGGACAAGCGGGGCATGCGCCTGCAGCTGCCGTACGCGGACGAATCGTTCGGCGTGCCGGCGAACGTGTACATCATCGGGTTGATGAACACCGCCGACCGGAGTCTGGCCATGATCGACTATGCGTTGCGCAGGCGGTTCGCGTTCTTCACCATGGAACCCGGTTTCGACACGGACGGGTTCAGGCAATACCGGAAAGGACTCGAATCGCCTACTTTCGATGGTCTGGTGGGCACGGTCAAGGAGCTCAACGATGACATCGCGAGGGACGCTTCCCTGGGTCCGGGCTTCCGCATCGGCCACAGTTTCCTGTGCGGTCTCACGAAAGACGACATGGACCTGGATCTCATCGTGGAATACGAGCTCGTGCCGTTGCTGGAGGAATACTGGTTCGACGACCGCGGCAAGGTCGACCGTTGGGCGGAGAGACTCAGGAAAGCCGTCCGATGATACCGGTCCGCAACGTCTACCAGATGCTGTCCTACGCGCTCGACCTGATGGACAAGCCGGCGTACCGCGAGTTCGACGCCGCTCCGTTCGACAACGCGGCGGACCTGTGCGCGGCCATCCTGTGCCGTGGCGTGGAGACCCAGGTCAAACGCGGGCTCAGGCGCGACTACCGGCTCGCCCGGGACGAGATGGCCACGGTCCGCGGGCGCATCGACCTGTCCGGATCACTGGACCCGGGCGTGAGGGTTCGCCGCCGTCTGGTCTGCGAGTACGACGACTTCACGGTGGACGAGCCGATGAACCGCATCGTGAAATCCACGATGCTGCTCCTGACCCATGCCGACATCGGCGGTGACCGTCGCCGGCGTCTGCGCGCCCTGCTGCGACTGTTCGAACCGGTCGGCACCGTCGACGTCAGGCGCATTGACTGGCATATGGGCTTCGACCGGAGCAACCGCTCCTACCGGATTCTGCTCGACATCTGCCGGCTGGTCATCGAGGGCCTGATCCAGACGGACGGTGCGGCGGGCATGGAACTGCTGGATTTCTTCGACGAGGCGACCATGAACCGGTTGTACGAACGGTTCATCCTCAACTACTACCGTCGTGAAATGCGATCCCGGCTTCGCGCCTCCGCGAAACACATCGACTGGGCGTTGGATCCGGGCAGCGAGACCATGCACCTGCCGCAGATGCGTTCCGACGCTTTCCTCGAAACCGATGACGGACGAATACTCATCATCGACGCGAAGTACTACACGCACACTATGCAGGACAACTACGGCAAACACACCATCCACTCGGGCAACCTGTACCAGATGTTCTCCTACGTGAAGAACACCGAGGCGCACGTGCGAGGCTCGGGACGGACCGTCTCCGGCATGCTGCTGTACGCGAAAACCGACGAGAACGACCTGCCCGACGACGAATACCGGATGGATGGCAACCTCATCAGCGTCAGGACCCTGGACCTGGACCAGGAATTCGACCGGGTCAAAGCCGATCTGCAGGGTATAGCCGAACGTTACCTTCAGAACTGATACACCGCTCCGGTAGCGCTTGAGCGAACCGGTCCGTTCGCGGCGGGTGCCGCCTATACGGCCGTCATGCGGCGGGACATGCGGGAGATACGAACCACGTCGAGCGCGACGGTCAGCCCGCGCTTGAGGTCCCGCATCCATCCGGCGGTCAGGGGCAGCGTATGGCCGGACGATTGTATGGTCAGAAAACCGGTCGCGCACGTGGTCGCGGCCTCCAGTGCGGCGAGATGGTCATTGACGGGCTCCGTCATCTGCTCCCAGCTGGCCACCCTGACACGGCTTCCGTCGGGCAGGACGCAGGTCCCGGCGTGGAAGTCGATGTTTGTAACGCCCTGCCTGCCGATACGGGCGAGACCGTCCAGCAGGGCAAGCAGATCGTCCATCCGCCATTCGGCGTCATCGCCGGAGGCCGGGACGAAGGACTCGCACCAGTCGTGTTTGGTCTGTTCCGGCTCGTCCGGTTCGAAGGCGGAGATCATGGTGCGTCCGTTGAGCCGGTCGATATCCGTGTCCGCTCCGATGACGGCGTCGATGAAGGACTGCAGGCGTTCGGTGGCATGACGGCGGTCCTCCCGGGTCATGCTCTCCAGATGGTTATGGTCGAGCACGTCGTACGAGTCGACCCCGATATCGGTGGTCCATTCGAGATAGATACACATGGCCGGCCCCTTTCCTCCTGTGGTTGCTGATGTCTGCAACATAGGCAGGCATTCGACAGATCGGTGCATATCTACCGGAAAACGAGATTGGTTCGTGGGTGTGGCGACCGTGGCGGGTCGGGGGCATGACGGTGAGTCGGGGGCTGTGGATGTCGTCTGCTTCCCGTACTGACGAAATGTCGAATAGTGTCCGTGTGGTCGTTGATGATTACGGTGACGGCGAGTACCATCGCAGCTGGAGAGGTTCACTGTGGCCCTCTTTGTAGCGGTTCCCAAGACGGATTCTTGGGAGAGAAGGAATGGGAAAGGGGCGGGTTCTAGTGATCGTTGCAACGCTTGGCCGGGTGGCGGGAGTCATGTATGGGCAGGTGGGTTTTCGAGGGCGTGGAGTACGCGAGTCGGGGTCTTATGTGCGAGGCGAGGCGGGAACGCT
>NZ_JAFEJP010000031.1:0-3885 GCF_018555355.1 Bifidobacterium sp. SO4 | reverse complement strand
GAACCCACCCCCGCAAACGGCACCCCTACCGCCCGTACCGCCCGCACCCGCCTCGAGCACGACTGCATCGGCCAGATGGAGGTGCCGGCGGACGTGTACTGGGGCATCCACACCCAGCGCGCCATCGCCAACTTCCCCGTCTCCGGCATCACGGACGGCCAGCACCCGGAGCTCATCCGCGCGTACGCCACGGTCAAGCGGGCCTGCGCCATCGCCAACGAGGAGCTGGGTCTGCTGGACCACACCAAGGCCGAGGCCATCCGCCAGGCCTGCCTGGAGATCGAGGGCGGCAAGCTCGCCGACCAGTTCCCGGTGGATGTGATGCAGGGCGGTGCCGGCACGTCCTCGAACATGAACATGAACGAGGTCATCACCAACCGCGCGCTGGAGATCGCCGGCCACCCGCGCGGCGACTACGCCTACATCCATCCGAACGACGACGTCAACGAATCCCAGTCCACCAACGACACCTACCCCGCGGCCTGCAAGCTTGCGCTCATCGACGCGATCGGCCCGCTGGCCGAGGCCACCAAGAAGCTCGCCAAGGCCTTCCACGATCTCGCGGACAAGCACATCAACGACGTGACCATCGGCCGCACGCAGCTGCAGGACGCCGTGCCGATGACGTACGGCCAGGAATTCCACGCCTTCGCCACACTGCTCAAGTCCGATCTGGCCGCGTTCGACCGCGTGGTGCCGCTGCTGGCCCAACTGAACCTCGGCGCCACGGCCATTGGCACCGGCATCTGCGCCGACCTGAGGTTCCGCAAGTCCGCCATCGACCACCTGGCCCGTATCACCGGACTGCCGGTCACGGCCGCACCCGATCCGGTGGCCGCGATGACGGACATGGGCGCGTACGTGGCCACCTCGGCCGCCATCAAGATCCTCGCCGTGCACCTCAAGAAGGCCGCGGACGACCTGCGTCTGCTCAATTCCGGCCCGCGCTGCGGCTTCAACGACCTCAACGTGCCCGCACGCCAGGCCGGCTCGTCCATCATGCCTGCCAAGGTGAACCCGGTGATTCCCGAGTGCGTGAACCAATGCTGCTTCATGATCTTCGGCATGGACGTGACCGTGAACTGGGCCGTGGCCGAGGGACAGTTGCAGCTCAACGCCTTCGACCCGGTGATGGTGCACGAACTGCTGACCGGCATGTCCCTGCTCACCAACGCCATGACCGTGTTCCGCGTCAACTGCGTGGAGGGCATCGAGGTCAACGTGGAGCGCGGGCGCGCGTTCGCCCAGTCCTCGCCGTCGATCTCGGCCGCACTCAACCACTACATCGGCTACGAGAAGGCCGCGGATATCGCCGCCGAAGCCGTGGCGACCGGCCGCACGGTGCGCGAGGTGGCCGGCGAGCGCACCGACCTGCCCGCCGAGCAGCTCGACGAGATCCTCGACCCGATTCGCCTGGCCCGCGGCCTCGGCCAGACCTGCCGCGAGCATCAGGAGTAGGATGCCTGCCCCGAATTGGTGGGTTCTGTGCATATACCCACCAATTATTCTGTACATATCGGCACCATAAAAGCCATTCTGGGCATATACCCACCACAAAGCGCCCGAAGTTGCGCTCCCCGTGGTGGGTATATGCCCAGAATCTTTTACAAGGTCCCGTAAATGGTAGGTATATGCCCGGAATGCTCCGGTCTTACCTCCAGGATTCCGATCGGAACAGTGTTGCGACCGACTGTTACGGTGGGCCGTATGACTGATTTTGGTGCACTAATGTCCGTATGGTTCCAGACGAATGCCGGCAAACTGATCTGGTTGCTGGTAGTGGCCGCCGTGGCGTTCATCGCCGACCGCGTGGTCAGCCGCGTATTGCGCAAGGTCCTGGATAAATCGGAGATTCCCAGCGCCTCCATCTTCATCAACCTCACGCGCACGGTAATCTGGGTGGCCGCGGCGGCCATGGTGCTGCAGCCGGTGTTCGGCATCAACCCCACCACGCTGGTCACCGCCCTTGGCGTCGGCGGCGTGGCCCTCTCCCTGGGCCTGAAGGACACCATCGCCAATGTGATCGGCGGGTTCGGGCTTATGCTGGGCCGCGTGATCCAGCCGGGCGATCTGGTCACCATCCAGGGCACCACCGGCACCGTGGTGGACATCACGTGGCGTCACTCGATGATCGAGACGCGCAGCGGCGACCGCATGGTCATCCCCAATTCCATCCTCAATACCGCTTCGCTCACCAAACTGACGCCGGTGAGCGAAGGCACGGTCACTCTCGAATTCACGGCCAAGGCCTCCAGCGACCCAACCGAGGTGAGCCGGAAAATCCTTGATTGCGTCACGAAGGCCACGACAGACGTCGAGCTGGAGACGCAGCCGCCGCTGGTCAAGTTCACCGGTTTTTCGCCGTACGGTATGACCGGTCAGGTGCTGCTGTTCGCCAAGCCCGGTGTGCTGCTGTCCACCGTACGCGACCGCGCCGCCCGCGCCATCGCCGAGGCCGGCACCGACTATCTGGTGGAGGACGGCGGCTCGTCCGATAACGTGTGATTTCATGCAGGCGCGGGAAGCGGCTCATGCCGTAGAACTCCCGCTGCCCCGAAACTACATGAACAGCATCCAGCCGGTCAGACTGATGGTGAGCAGCAGATACACGATGACTCCGGGGTTGCCGTAGACGGTACGCACCTTGAGCCCAGCCGGCAGTTCCTCAGGCGCCGGGTAGAACTCCCAGCTTTTCCGCTTGATGATGAGCAGCACGATGCCGGCGATCGTCAGCCCCATCAGAACCATGCCATACAGGGACAGATAACCAATCCCGCCCATGCCGGCACCGGGTTCGGAGGCCATACGCAGCAGTTCCTCCTGGCTCATCGAACCGTTCATGATGCGCGGATCGACCTGCTCGACGAGGAACGGCGCCACCACCGAGCCATTGAGGTTGATGACCATGTGCATGAGCACGGTGTACCGCAGGCGCGAGGTGCGCGTATACACATAGCCGAAGATAAGGCCCAGTCCAAAGGCGTAGAAGAACTGGAACAGGTTCATGTGGAACAGGCCGAAGGTGATGGCGGAGAACACGATCGCGGTCTTCTCGCCGTAACGGCGCAGGCGGGAGATAAGCTCCTTGCGGAACAGCCATTCCTCTACGATCGGCGCGAGTATGACCACGAACAGCAATGTGGCCCACCATTCGTCGCCGCCCATCACCTGGTTCAGCCGGTTCGCGCCCCGTCCGCCGGTCAGGACGAGGTTCAGCACGAAGCCCAGAATACTGCCCAGATACATCACCGGGAAGCACATGATGAGCATCTGGAAGAACTCGCCGACGCGCATCGGGTATTGGATGGTCCTGATGGCCGGCACGCGCGTGACGATGAGCATGCTCAGGGGTATCGCCACGAGGTATAGCGGCCCGGAGGAGATGAGCAGGTTCACCCATACCGGCATATTGCCGCCGAACATCGGATCCAGCGAAGTGCCGAGTAGGATGTTCAGGCCGTTCCAGATCAATATCATGATGGTCAGCGATGCGCCGATCAGCGAGAATCTGCGGTGCGCGGTGAACCACCAGTCACGACCCTGACGCGCGTGCTGGGCGCGTCGCGGGTCCGAGTCCTGCGGTTGAGGTGATTGGCCGGACTGCGGCTGGTATTGCGGCTGTTGCGCGTTGGGCGCGGGCATCGTCGGTATCGGCTCACTCATCGGTTTCCCCCATCCTTTGGCCGTCCTTGGCCTTGTGAGTCCGCCACTGCGGCGTTAGCTACCAGCATACGGCAAAGGCCGCGGAATCCCTAAGAACGACGTGCCTCACGTTTTTTGAGCGCGAAATGGGTAGTGGTGCCTCACCTGGAGTGAGCGCGAAACCGGGTTGGTCTGTTTGGCTTGTCGTATGGAAGACAGGATCAGCATGGCGACGAAGCGGCA
>NZ_JAFEJP010000030.1:0-3900 GCF_018555355.1 Bifidobacterium sp. SO4 | reverse complement strand
AGATCGCGGGCGTCCGACCGGAAGACCACAACGAAACACCAGCCGACACCGACTAGGATTTCGCGCTCACTTCCAGTGAGGCACCACTCCCGGTTTCGCGCTCACTTTCAAATGAGGCACCTCGGTGGATTATACTGCCGATAAACCGGAAATTCCCGATTCGTATCAGATGAGTACCATCCGATACCCTCATCACGCCAGCCCCTGCCGACCAAATCATCACGTTCGGAAATAGACGTGGTGTAGTGGTGATCGGAAGCATAAGGATTGAATAAGCGGTATACCGGCGTATCGGAATGCTCTGGAGCAACCCATCCGATACCCTCATATTTCCAGCCAGCAGAACGCAAGTTATCACGTTCGGAACTACTTGCCGTATAGAAGTGCTCACCATTATGTCGGTTGTACAAGCGGTACATGTCAACAGTGCCGTCGCTATCCGCCGCCATAGCAATCTCCGAGTTTCCAACTGCCAGAGATGCCGTGCAGAAGATGGCGACAGTGAGAGCTACAACACGTCGCACAATTTTATAACCGGTACGATGCATGTATTGCCTTCCCTTTCCTCAATCACCATTTGATAGAAGAAATGTGGACCTTTACAGTCCTGTCAACGGTGACTATCAAATAGCATACCAGCCGATACCTTCGTCGCGCCAACCACGGGCAAGCAAATCCGCAACTTCATCCTTGCTCACCGTGTAATTATGGGTGCCTGACACGGCATTCGGATTGTACTGCCTATAGACAGGAGTCTGGTTCGCATCCGCTGAATACCAGCCGATACCTTCGTCGCGCCAACCATGAGCCAGCAAATTATCTCGTTCGGAAACCGACGCGGTGTAATGGTGATCCGAAGCATTCGGATTGTATAGACGATATACCGGGGTGTTGGAAGACGCGGGCGCAATCCAACCTATGCCTTCATACGTCCATCCCGCAGAGCGCAGATTGTCACGTTCTGCACTGTTTCGAGTATAGAAATGCTCGCCCGTATGGTGATTATAGAGACGGTACATCTCCACTTTTTCGACTACCGCGTTCCCCTGCTGGACAATATGCCACTGCTGACCGGCGGTGCCGATTTGCGTGTACACCTGCAACTGTGTGCGTGAGACGGCATTACCAGATGGAACATCGAGGGCCTTATTGGATTTGCTGTTGATGAGCGTTACAGCACCGTTGCCGGCATCACGGACGAGCCAATGCTGGGCTGGGGTGCCGTTGGACTGATACTGCTGAACCGCGGCACCATTACCCGTCATACCGTTGTACACGTCGATGTTCTTGTTGGAGTTGACATTGCGGATCTCATAGGTACCGTTGCCGGTTTTGATGAACTTGAAAATCTGCGCCGCCGAGCCATTGTTCTTATAAAGTTGCAGCTGCGTGAAGTTATCCTTGGACTCCTTTGGTACGTCGACCACCACATCCGTATTCTTGGCAGAGGCGATAATCACGTTCTTGCCTACATACACGTTGACCGACGTCGAAGCCAGAAGGTAGCCCTGCGCGGCGGTGCCGTTGGGGGTCCAGACCTGCAGCGGGGTGCCATTGGAGGTGCCGCCGTTGTACGCATCCAGCACCACGTTGCCGAGCGCGGACTGGAGGTAATAGGCGGCACCAGCGGCGTCCGAACCGGCATCGCGGATGAACCAGCGCTGAGCTTTCGATCCGTTAGCGGTGTTCTGCTGGACCGCGGCACCGGCCGTTGCCTTGCCGCCGGACACTTCCAAGGCCTTACCCGAGCCCACGGCCGTGATCACATAGCTGCCGTCGGATTGACGAGCGAAATGGAAACGCTGGGACCGGTCGGAACCATAGGAGTAGAGCTGGGCCTGCACGCCGTTTGCGGAGCTGGCGTCGGGGATATCCACTCCCATGGAATCCTTGGCCCAAGAGTTGATGTAGTAATTACCGTCGCGGACGGTGACGGCGTTGAGCTTGGTGACGTCGATAGCGGTTGAGCCACTGTTATTCCCGTTGCCGCCACTCGACGATCCATCCGTGGTACCGAAGGCGTTCAAATCGGCGGAGCCGCTGATGCCGGGCACGCTGCCGCCGGAGGTGTACTGCCAACCGCGAATCTTCGTCGACCAGTCGGCGAAGCCCATGTATCCTGCGTACTGGGCCACCCAACTGGTCTTGGAGTGGATGTTGGCGCTGTTCAGCGGACCATTGAGGTACGTGGTGTACGAATACACGCCGAGGTTGTTGTAACCGGCGGCCTTCATCTTGCCATACCAGGCGTTCACAATCGTGTCGTAGACGGCCGGGCTGGTGGGCGGCGCGTAACCAACCCACGTCCACTTCTCCAGGTCGTAATAGACCGGGTAGGACAAGTCGCTGGGGCTCACGCCGGCGTTTTGGAGGAGCTGGGCGGTGTATTCGCCTTCGCCGGCAGCACCGGCCTGGTCGTAGGCGTAGGAGTACATGTAGATGCCGAACGGGATGCCGAGGCGCTTGCATTCGCTGATGTTGTACAGGGCGTACTTGTCATAGCCGTTGCCCCAACCGTAGGTGACTCGGATGATGGCGCCCTGCACGCCATTCGCCTTGGCCTGGGCCCAATCGATCTGGCCCTGCCATTCGGAGACGTCCACCACGCCCTTGGCGTTCTTGACGAAGACGTTGCCGCCTGCGTCAAAGAAGGCCGGGGAGCCGTTGTATGTGCCCCAGTAGGCGCCATATTCGCCGTTGCCAAGCGAGGCGAGACGGACTTTGGCCTCGGTCTTGGAAGCGGAGGTTTCGGCTTTGGCGGAATCGGCCACAGCCTGCTTGACTTCGGAGGCCTCGACCGGGATGAAGGAGTCACCATCAGTCTTGGCCAGCGGGTCGGGCTGCTTGTCCTTGGTTCCGACGAGTTCCGGATCTGTAACCGTCTTGCCGGTCTCAATGTCCTTTACCTTGCCGTCCTCGGTGACGGCGAGATTCTCGGAGACCACGGTGGCGGTATCGGGAATCTTGTTGCTGACCTTGTCCGGCAGTTCGGCATTCGGATTGCCCGGCATGGCGTCCGTGGAGGAGGCCTCCTGATTGGCCAACGTGACGGTGTTCGCACCGGTCTCGTCCACGGCGGTGTCCGTCAATGCGGATGCCGGCACTGTGCCGAGTACACACAGCATGGCAGCGGACGCCAATGCCGCGCAGCATGTCTTCAATCGTTTCATTGTTCCCTCAACTTCCCAAGTCCATCAGTTTGTGGCGTTTTTGGCCGCAACTGGGCACCAGCCTAGTCGTTGCTGAGGAGGTGGGGTATGGGAGGGGTGGGGTATTCGCGCAAAATACTGACAATATATATTGTGAGGAAAATCACATAGATGGACTATGTGGCCCATAAGCTCCGTACTACCCCTCAGTCGGCTCCGCCGACAGCTCCCCTGACAAGGGGAGCCAAGGAACGAACTTACCAAAATTATGAGTTTTTATAGAAACAAACGCTTCACACGAGCGATGATCCACTTGCCGGCCATCACCAGTACTGCAATCACCACGTATACAAAGACGGCCTTCAGGAAGGGATAGTCACTCAGTCGATCCAGAATCCTGAAGAGCCGGCCAGGACGAATCCAATTAATCATCAGGATATGGAAAAGATATACGCCAAGCGACGCACCGGAAATCAACTTCAGCCAGCGCACTACTGCCAGCGGCATCTTCTTCAGCAGCGGCTCGGCTGATTGGAACAGCAGAAACAGCGCAATCGTCTGCACCACGCACAACGGCGAAGTGATGCCCACATAATACGAATCATACGAACCGGACGCGGTATGGCGACGTGCCTCACGTTTTTTGAGCGCGAAATGGGTAGTGGTGCCTCACCTGGAGTGAGCGCGAAACCGGGTTGGTCTGTTTGGCTTGTCGTATGGAAGACAGGATCAGCATGGCGACGAAGCGGCA
>NZ_JAFEJP010000003.1:0-256275 GCF_018555355.1 Bifidobacterium sp. SO4 | reverse complement strand
GCAACCTGACCATGGTGATGGCGCTCGAAGGCAAACGCCTGGGACTTCCCAGGCCCGCGGCCCTGGTCACGTACTCGTTGGTCGGCGACTTCACCGGACTGCCCAGCTGGACGGAGAACGAGGGCAGCGACGTTGCGCTCGGCGGCCAGAACGCCGGCACCGCGGTCGCGCGGATGTACTGCAACGGGCACGACCCGTCCGACCCGCGCATCTCCCCGAACTTGGGGGACCTGACCGGCCTGCCGCCGTTGAAGATCGTGGTCACCACGAACGAGCTGCTGCGTGACGATTCCCTCGAACTGGCGGACAGGGCCTCGGCCGCCGGCGTGGACGTCGACCTGCAGGTCTGGGACGGCGGGTTCCATGCCTTCCCGACCTATCCCACGGTCGCACGCCTGACCCCGGAGACCGACCGGGTCATCCGGGAGACCGGCGCGTTCATCAGGAACATCCTCGCATGACACGCCGGCATGCGGTCCGGTCCCACTGTGCCGGGCCGCATGCATGGCCCAGATCTCCTGATTCATTTCCAAGCAAAAGGACCACCAATGGCTTACTACTGCAATCCGCTCAATTTCGACTACCGTTACCAGTTCCTCAAGGCCGTCAACCCGCAGGGCACTCCGGCCGACCACTGGAGCGTCTACCGTGAGGCTGCCGACCCATCGCTCATCGAATTCAAGGGGCTGTACTACCTGTTCCCCTCGATGACGAACGGCTTCCTGACCAGCCCCGATCTGGTCGAATGGACACGCCACCCGTTCCTGAGCACCATGCCGGCCTGCGACTACGCTCCCGACGTGCGCCGGATTGGCGACTGGATGTATTTCTGCGCCTCCAGAATGGGTGAGAACAGCGCGTTCTACCGTTCCAAGGACCCGCTGCACGAGCCGTTCGAGAAGATCGAGGGCACCTTCCAATTCTGGGACCCGGACATGTTCCTGGACGACGACGGCCGCCTCTATTTCTATTGGGGCTGCTCGAACGTGACCCCCATCTACGGCGTGGAGCTCGACCCCGAGACCATGGAACGCAAGGGCGAGCCGGTGCCGCTGATCTTCGGCAACACCGCCGAGCACGGCTTTGAGCGCACCGGAGACGAGCACGTGCCGCCCAAGAGTCCCGAACAGGTGCGAGCCGAGGTCGAGGCGATGGTCTCGCGCATGATGCAGGCCCCGGCCGAGCAGCGCGCCGCCATGGGATTCGATTCCGAGGAGAAGATTCGCGCCACCGCCCAGGCCTTCCTCGGCACAGACCCGTACATCGAGGGCGCATGGATGACCAAGGTCGGCGACCGCTACCTGCTGCAATACGCCGAGCCCGGCACCGAATTCAACATCTACGGCGACGGCGTCTACGAGTCCTCCTCGCCGCTGGGGCCGTTCACCTTGGCCGCCAACAACCCGTATTCCTACAAGCCGGGCGGATTCGCCACCGGGGCCGGCCACGGGTCCACCCTGCTTGACCGGGAAGGACGCTACTGGCACGCCTCCACGATGCGCATCAGCCGTACCAACAACATGGAACGTCGGTTGGGCCTGTGGAAGGCGGGCGTGGATGCGGACGGCGAACTGTTCTGCGACCAGCGTTACGGTGACTGGCCCGTGAATCCCGAGACCCCGGCGTTCGCCAAGCCCGACTGGATGCTGCTGTCCTACGGAGCGGCCGCCAAGGCTTCGTCCGAGGAAACAGGCAAAGAGGCGGCGCATGTCGCCGACGAGGACATCCGCTCCTGGTGGCGTGCAGCCTCGGCCGAACCCGGCGAATGGGTCGAGATCGATCTGGGTGACGTGCGCGACGTGCACGCCGTGCAGGTAAACTTCGCCGACGACGGTATCGTGGCAGAACCCCCGGCCGACGGCCCAACCAAGTCGGACATGAGCGGTCTGCGCGTGATCGACACCGCCGAGCACCGCACCCGCTGGCTGCTGCAGGGCAGCGAGGACGGCACCCAATGGTCGGCATTGACCGACCGCAGTGATGCCGACACCAACCTGCCACATGACTTCATCGTCCTCGGGGAAGGCCGCGCGCTCCGCTACCTGCGGCTCACGGTCCTCGAAACGCCGTTCGGCCAGCCGGCCGCGGTCAGCGGCCTGCGTGTGTTCGGCCTCGCCTCCGGACCGGTCCCGGCCGCGCCCGCCGACGTCACGGCCACTCGCGAAGGAGATCTCGACATGACCGTCTCCTGGAAGCCCTCCAACGACGCCACCGGCCACAACATCCTCTGGGGTCATACGCCGGACAAGCTCTACCACAGTTACATGGTCTTCGGCTCCGAACGCGGCTCCCAGCGCATCGGCGCCCTGATCGCCGGCCAGCCGGTGTACGTGCGTGTGGATGCTTTCAACACCGCCGGTATCACCGAGGGCGAGGTTTTGCAGGTGCGTTGACCATGTACCCGCGCGATGGGAACCGGCCGGGATCGGTGCGTTTCATGCCGCGTCAATCCCAGCCGGGTCCCATCATGCTCGGGCGGTTCACGGTCCGCCGCCATCCATGACGAACCCCGCCTATACAATGCCGCCTTATGAATGAAGACATGATGACCGAGGCGGAGCGCGCCTCGATTACCGCCGATGGCACCGAGCCGATGCCGGCCGTGGCGGACCGCGGCAAGGGCGTGTTCCACA
This sequence comes from Bifidobacterium sp. SO4, assembly GCF_018555355.1. Taxonomy (NCBI): domain Bacteria; kingdom Bacillati; phylum Actinomycetota; class Actinomycetes; order Bifidobacteriales; family Bifidobacteriaceae; genus Bifidobacterium; species Bifidobacterium sp. SO4. The sequence continues at coordinate 253,642 of NZ_JAFEJP010000003.1, read as the reverse complement.
TCCATACGCTCGGATGCCAGATGAACGTGCACGATTCCGAGCGCATCGCCGGCGTGCTTGAGGCCAACGGATACGTGCCGGCCACCCAGGAGCAGATCGACAGCCACGATTTCGACGTCATCGTGCTCAACACCTGCGCGGTGCGCGAGAACGCCGCCGAACGCATGTACGGCACCATCGGCCTGTTCAACCGCATCAAGCTGCAGCGCCCGAACCTGCAGATCGCCGTGGGCGGCTGCATGGCCCAGCTCGACCGCGAGACCATCGCCAAGCGCAAGCCGTGGGTTGCGGCCGTGTTCGGCACCAAGAACATCGAGGACCTGCCCAAGCTTCTCGAACAGAACCTCCTGACCAACAAGCCGCAGGTCCGCGTGGCCGACAAGCTGGAGGAGTTCCCGAGCCAGCTGCCCGCCGCCCGCGCGTCCCGCGTGAGCTCCTGGGTGGCCATCTCCGTGGGCTGCAACAACACGTGCACGTTCTGCATCGTGCCCACCACGCGCGGCAAGGAGAAGGACCGCCGCCCCGGAGACATCCTCGCCGAGATCCGCCAATGCGTGGCGGACGGCGCCAAGGAGGTCACGCTGCTCGGCCAGAACGTGAACTCGTTCGGCTACGGCATCGGCGACCGGTACGCCTTCAGCAAGCTGCTGCGCGCCTGCGGCGAGATTGAGGGACTGGAGCGCGTGCGCTTCACCTCGCCGCATCCGGCCGCCTTCACCGACGACGTGATCGCCGCGATGGCCGAGACGCCGAACATCATGCACCAGCTGCACTTCCCGCTGCAGTCCGGTTCCGACCGCATCCTCAGGGCGATGCGCCGCTCCTACCGTTCGGCCAAGTTCCTTGACATCCTCGGCCGCATCCGCAAGGCCATGCCGGACGCGCAGATCTCCACGGACATCATCGTGGGCTTCCCGGGCGAGACCGAGGAGGATTTCCAGGCCACTCTTGACGTGGTGCGCCAGGCCCGCTTCTCCTCGGCGTTCATGTTCATCTACTCGCCGCGCCCCGGCACCCCGGCCGCGTCCATGCCGCAGATCCCGCGCGACATCGTGCAGGAGCGGTTCGACCGTCTGGTTGCCCTGCAGGAGCAGATCACCGAGGAGAACCTCGCCACGTTCGAAGGGCGCGATGTCGAAGTGATGATCACCGGCAAGATCGGCAAGAAGGACGGTGACACGCACCGTGTGACCGGCCGCGAGAAGACCGGCGTGCTGGTGCACATCGGCGTGCCGGAAGGCTATCCGGTGCCGGAGATCGGCGACTTCGTGACCGTGACCGTGACCCACGCCGGCCGCCACAACCTGCTCGCCGACCCCGATCCCGCCGCCGGGCAGACCTACTCCGTGCGTCACTGAATGTATTTCGGTTCCCTTCTCTGAGCTCTGAGAAGGGAACCGACCGCCGTATGGCGGACCGAGGGGAGTCATGTTGGGAGGAATATTGTGACTCAGCGCGTCGTATCCATCGTCGGCCCCACCGCATCCGGTAAGACCGGACTGGGCATCGCCATCGCCCGCCGTCTGGCCGAACAGGGGGAGCGGGCCGAAATCGTCAACGCGGACGCCTACCAGATGTACCGCGGCATGGACATCGGCACCGCCAAGCCCACCGCCGAGGAACAGGCCGCCGTGCCCCACCACCTCATCGACATCATCGACCCCGAGGACACGATGAGCGTGGCGCGCTTCCAGCAGCTCGCCCGCGAGACCATCGCCGACCTGCAGTCGCGCGGCATCCGCCCGATACTGGTGGGCGGCTCCGGCCTCTACGCCCGCGCGGCCATCGACGACATCACCTTCCCCGGCACCGACCCCGAAGTCCGCAAACGACTGGAGGAACGCGAAAAAACCGAAGGCGCCGGTGCCCTGTTCGACGAGCTGAGGGCCAAGGACCCGGAGGCCGCCGCCCGCATGGACCCCCGCAACCCACGCCGTACCATCCGCGCGCTCGAGGTCATCGAACTGACCGGCAAACCCTATTCCGCAAGTCTGCCGCGCTACCGTTATGTGATTCCCTCCGTCCAGATCGGCCTCGACTTGGACCGAGCCGACCTGGATCGTCGCATCGACATCCGCACCAAGCAGATGATGACCAACGGGTTCGTCGAGGAGGTCGAACGCCTACGTCCGCATCTGGGTGCCACGGCTGTGCGCGCGCTCGGCTACCAGCAGATCATCGACCTGCTGGACGGCATCTGGGACGAATACGACGCCTTCGCGGACATCGCGCAGAAGACCAAACGGCTGGCCCGCAAACAGATGGGCTGGTTCGGCCGCGACCCGCGCATCCACTGGCTGCAGGCCCTGAACCCGAAGCTCGTGGACAACGCCATGGCCATCATCGCCCACGCCGATGCCGGCGACTACGACCCCATCGACGCCCACGCCGACGAATACGTGCAGCACCACCTCGGCGACATCGAAGGGTAAGCGTCATGAATAGGCTCCCCTCACTGAGGGGAGCTGGCGGCGAAAGCCGACTGAGGGGAGCCCTCAGCAAAACCTCGAAGAGGGACTCAGTGCGCCGGCCCCTGATCCCAACCGGCGATGAGGAACACGCGCGTCGGATTCGCCGGCCGAAGCATCGAATCGAACAGGCGCTCGAACACACTCAAATCGCCACGGTACGCCGTGTGCTTGGCCGTGCGGTACGCCTCGCGCGTCACCTCGCCCCAGTCGAGATCCCAGCCGGCGTCATGCGCCAGCCGCGACCCGAAGATGCGCAACACCATCGCGTTGCCACCGCGGAACGGATGCAGGTATCCCAATTCGTCGTAGATCACGGCGAACGCATGCACGAACACGTCGCGGTCCATCGCGTGCAGGTTGCGCTTGTCCGCCAGCTCGGTGGCGATGTTCAACGCCCCGGTCTCGATGAGCGCCGCAGGGAAGAACGCCTCCGGGTTGGCCGCCAGCGCATGGTCGTTCGTCACCTCGCGCGTGGTGTTCGCGGTACGCAGTTTGCCCGCGTCGTCGAACACGCCCTCGAACAGACCCTTGTGGATGGCCACCAGCTCATCCAGATCGCCCGACGGGTTCCACCGGCGTTCGGCCAGCAGCACCGTGCGTGCGAACACCGCATCCGCCCGGTCCGTGGCATGGTCGTCCAGACTGCCGTCCGCCAGACGATCACCGCCCTTGCCCTCCGCCACATGCAATCGCATGGCGGTCTGCTCGTCGGCCACGTCGATGAGGTGGCTTACATCTTCAATGCCCTGCTCGTAGGCCACCGCGGCGCGCAACGTCGCCTCGCCGGGCATCATCGCCTCCAATGCGCAGTTCTTGAGTGCAAATGCGACTGCGCTCGCACGCTCTGCGGGTGTCATGCAACCCATGATAAGGCATGACGGCGGGCGATCGGCCCATATCCGGCTCATGCGCGTGCAAACGGACGCCGCCGCGCCCGCGCCCGGGCAAACGGCGCCATGAACGCCCGTCCTAGTAGAATCGGATGCGCTATGGCACGAACAGCATCCTCAGACGACACCAAATCCCGCAAAACACGTGGCGGCGAAGACCTTCACGACGGCGAAACCAAAGTCCAGCCCGACCTTGACTTCGAACCCGTATGGAAGAAGGTCCTCCTCGCCGTGCCACGCGCCCTCGGCTCGGGCGTGCGGGCGGTCTCCGGCGTGGGCGAATACGATCCCGTCTACCGCCGCGACGGCCTGTGCTTCGTGATGCTCGTGCTCGCCGTGCTCTTCTGCGCCTCCGAATGGTTCCGCGTGCACGGCGCCTTCGGCCAACTCCTGCACGCCATCGCCTCCGGCATCCTCGGCGTGATGAGCGTGATCCTGCCGGTCCTGCTCGCGGGCGTGGCCATCCGCCTCATGCGCAACTCCGGCCGTGGCTCCAACAACCCCCGCGTGGTCACCGGCTGGGTGCTGCTGCTGTGGTCCATCTGCTCGATCATCGACGTGGCGCTCGCCGCCGACCACACCCAGTTCGACATCACCGTGCTGCAGTCCGCCGGTGGCCTGTTCGGCTTCTTCCTCGGTTCGCCGCTCGCCTGGGGTCTCTCCAATGCGTTCGCGATCATCGTGTTCGTCATCGTGGCGCTGTTCTCGCTGCTCATGATCACCGGCACCCACGTCACCGACCTGCCGGACAACGCCCGCGCGCTCGCCGCCAAGGTCCAGGGCAAGCCGTTCTCCCCGAAGTCCAAGGAAACGGACGGAGACGACGCACAGCACAGCCAGTTCCCGAACGAGGTGCGCGTGGGGGATGGCACGCTCGCCTTCGCCGACGGCGTGCCCGCACACGACGGCACCGACGAGGAGGCCGACGGCGGCCAGCAGTCCGAAGGCATGTTCGGCTTCCTGACCAAGCTGTTCGGCCGCAAATCCAAGGACGACGGCGACTCCCGCCTCGACCGGTACGCCGCCGACAATCCGTTCGACACCGCCGCCAGCCGTCATGGCGCCACCGCCGAGACCCCGGTGGTCGACGGCGTGGCCCGTACGGTCTCCAGCGGCGACGGCCCGTCGGTCGGCCGCACCATCGCGTCCTCGGCCTACGACGGACGTCCCCATGTGGGCGAGCCCGCCCCCGTGTCACCCGTGGCTCGTCCGCGCGTCGTCTCCGGTGGTTCGACGGTCGCCATGCCGTCCGATGCGATGCCGGACGATCCGTGGGCGCCCAGTGCCGCCCAGGCTGCGGGCGCCGTCGTGCCATCCGTCATAAGCGGCGGAACGGCCGCCGTTCCGAGCGCTGCGGACGATGACGACGATGCCACGCGCGTCACCGTCGTCGGCGGCGCCACGGGCGCCTATGCCGGCGCGGACGCCGACGGCAGCGGAGTCGGCCAGGGCGTGCCCCGCGCCGACGCCCCGGCCGGAGTGGATGCGGGGGAGGGCGATCCGGACGACGACGCCAACCGTCCCTACCAGCTGCCGGACCTGAACCTCCTGGCCAAGGGCCAGCCTCACGCCATGCGCACACCGGCCAACGACCGCGTGATCCGGGCGCTCACCTCCACGTTCGAACAGTTCAACGTGGACGCCAAGGTGGTCGGCTTCCTGCGCGGCCCCTCCGTGACCCAGTACGAGGTGGAGCTCGGCCCCGGCGTCAAGGTGGAGAAGGTCACCAACCTGCAGCGCAACATCGCCTACGCCGTGGCCAGCTCGGACGTGCGCATCCTCTCGCCGATCCCCGGCAAATCCGCCATCGGCATCGAGATCCCGAACGAGGACCGCGAGATCGTGCATCTGGGCGACGTGCTGCGTTCCGACAAGGCCATGAACGACCCGAACCCGATGCTCAGCGGCATCGGCAAGGACGTGGAGGGCCACTTCGTGACCGCCGACCTGACCAAGATGCCGCACCTTCTGGTGGCCGGCGCCACCGGTTCCGGCAAGTCCAGCTTCATCAACTCGATGCTCACCTCGATCATCATGCGCGCCACGCCCGAACAGGTGCGCCTGATCATGGTGGACCCCAAGCGCGTGGAACTGTCCGCGTACGCCGGCATCCCGCACCTGCTGACCCCGATCATCACCGACCCGAAGAAGGCCGCGCAGGCCCTCGAATGGGTGGTCAAGGAGATGGACGCGCGCTACTCCGACCTCGAATACTTCGGATTCCGCCACGTCAAGGACTTCAACGAGGCCGTGCGCGCCGGCAAGGTGCACGCCCCGCTCGGCTCCAAGCGCAAGGTGGCTCCCTACCCGTACATCCTCGTGGTGGTCGACGAGATGGCCGACCTCATGATGGTGGCCAAGAACGACGTGGAAAGCTCCATCCAGCGCATCACCCAGCTCGCTCGAGCCGCCGGCGTGCATCTCGTGCTCGCCACCCAGCGCCCGTCCGTGGACGTGGTCACGGGCCTCATCAAGGCGAACATCCCGTCCCGCCTGGCGTTCGCCACCTCCTCGGCCACCGACTCCCGAGTCATCCTCGACACCACCGGCGCCGAGACGCTGATCGGCCAGGGCGACGCCCTGTTCCTGCCGATGGGCTCCGCCAAGCCGATCCGTGTGCAGGGCTCGTGGGTCTCCGAATCCGAGATCCGCAAGGCCGTGGAGTTCGTGCGCACCCAGCGCAAGCCCAAGTACCGCGAGGACATCGAGCAGATGGCCAAGGATGCCGAAAAGAAGGACAGCCAGGACATCGACGAGGAGATCGGCGACGATATGGACGTGCTGCTGCAGGCCGCCGAGCTCGTGGTCACCTCGCAGTTCGGCTCCACCTCCATGCTGCAGCGCAAGCTCAGGGTCGGCTTCGCCAAGGCCGGCCGCCTCATGGACCTCCTGGAAACGCGCGGCGTGGTGGGTCCGTCCGAAGGTTCCAAGGCTCGCGAGGTGCTCGTCCAGCCGCAGGACCTGCCGCAGGTGCTCGCCTTCATCCGCGGCGAGACCAGTTCGCTCGAGCCTTCCGCTCCCAGCCAGGGCGAACTCGGCGGGGAGTGATTTTTCCTTGGTTCCCAAGCCGATTCCCAGCGTGCGTTCACCCAAGGTAGAAGTGTGGGGGTAACGTGAACACTATGAGTGAAAACACCGTGGATAAGCAGTCATCATCCAAGCCGTCGATTTTCGACGGGTGGAACGCTCCGCCGAACCTCGTCACCTACTCGCGCATCGTGCTGGTGATCATCTTCCTGGTTCTCGACATCATGGCCGGCGCGTGGGGTGCCGAAAACCTCACCCTGCGCTGGGTGGCCGGCGTACTGTTCATCATCGCCGCCTGCACCGATAAGATCGACGGCTGGATGGCCCGCAAATACAACCAGGTCACGGAAATGGGCAAGCTCATGGATCCGATCGCGGACAAGCTGCTCACCTGCGGTGCATTGATCGTGGCCGCGGCCTTCCACGAGTTCGGCAACGTCATCTGGGGCTGGGTCGTGGTGGCCCTGTTCCTCGTGCGTGAGATCGGCATCACCGTGATGCGCTTCTTCGTCATGGAACGCCCGGGCGGCAAGGTCATCGCCGCCGCCTGGCCCGGCAAGCTCAAGACCGTGTTCCAGTGCGTGGGCCTGTCCATGCTGCTGCTGCCGTTCTGGTCCCTGGAGACCGGCCAGACCACGCCGTTCTGGCTCACCGCCTACTACTTCCTGACCTACGCCGTGATCTACGTGGCGCTCGTGCTGTGCCTCTACTCCGGCGGCGTGTACCTGTACAACACGTTCATCGGCTCCAAGAAGACCGCCTGACGGCCGAGGTTTTTCCTGGCTCCCCTTGCCAGGGGAGCTGGCGGCGAAGCCGACTGAGGGGTAGTTCAACAGGATTCATGTTGAATTTGGTTGAAGAAACTATGATTGATGGGGCGCGGCGCGTTGTTGCCGCGCCCCATCTGCGTATATGCACATATTCCTGCAGTTAGGGCCAAGGAGCCATGCCATGACCATTCCCGATACCGAAACCCCCGACCTGCGCGAATCCTGCGACGCGCTGGCCGCTTCCATCCTGAAAACCTGCGAGGCGCACGGCGTGAAGATCGCCTGCGCCGAATCCCTGACCGGCGGCCTACTCGCCGACGCCTTCGTGCGCATCCCCGGAGCCTCCAACGTGTTCCTTGGCTCGGCCGTCACCTATGACATCAAAGCCAAGGCCTCCGTCCTCGGCGTGGACCGTGAGCTGCTGGCCCGCGAGGGTGCCGTGCACCCCGAAGTCGCCCGCCAGATGGCAGCCGCCACCGCGCGACTCTACGACCAGCCGGAATACGCGGGCAACGTCATCGGCCTGTCCACCACCGGAGTCGCCGGCCCCGGACCGGACGGCGACAAGCCCGCCGGACTCGTGTACATCGGCCTGCGGGTTCCTTCCGCTCTGACCGATGACGGTCGGGAATCCGTGAAGGCCGTCGAGCTGCATCTGACCGGCACCCGCGAGGAGGTCCGTCTCCTGACCGTTTTCCGCGTTCTGCAAAACTTGAGTCTATTCACAGCAAGTTTTCAGGAATAAAACCGGGTGCGGGTGGTGTTGTATCCAGTAGGACATAACGAACCGACTATTGGAGGGGCTATGACAGTCGAAACGATGACCCGTATGAACGAGCAGATGGAAACGGCCGCCAGGAAGCCTATGGCCGTGCAGCCGGGCGTGGCCCGTATGCGCGAGCTGACCCCGGCGCAGCGCCGTGCGGTGATGTTCGCCCAGCAGCAGGTGCTCAAGGCGCAGGCCGCCAAGAAGGCCAAGGACGAGCGTCAGGCCGCGCGTGACCGCATGTGGCAGGAGGAGGACGCCTCATACAAGCCGCAGCACGCGGCCGTCGCGGCCGCCCCTGTGGCCGAGGAGCCGCGCGAGGTGTCGCTTCGTGGCGCGATCGGCCATGTGCTGCGCGATCTGCGCACACGCGACCATCGCACGCTGCGCGAGGTGTCCGAGAAGGCCGGTGTGTCGCTCGGCTATCTGTCCGAGGTTGAGCGCGGGCAGAAGGAGGCCAGCTCCGAGCTGCTGAGCTCCATCGCCGACTCGCTCGGCGTGTCCACCGCGCAGATGCTGCGCATGGTGGCCGACTACCTCGACTCCGTGCAGGCCGCCTGATTGGTGCATACGGCATAGTGATGATCGTCAAGCCCGCTTCGCCCTTGTGGCGCGGCGGGCTTTCCTATGCCGTTTGTGATCGAAGGGCCTGTCCGCCGGGTGGTGGCAGACTGGCGGGTATGCGTGAACGGGAATTCTGGCAACTGCTTGAGGAGGTGTTCGGCCGCACCTACGGGCGGTCGATCGCGCACGACCAGCGTATGCCCAAGTTGGCGAACATGACCGTGGTCGAGGCGCTGGATGCGGGGGAGGAGCCCCGTGTGGTGTGGAATGTGCTGTGCGACCAGATGGAGATCCCGGATTCCAGGCGATGGGGCAGCGACCACAACGCGCCGCCCATGCCCGCGGCATGAGCTACGCGGTGCGCGGGGTGCCGAGTGCCGTAATCAACCGAAGCCGTACGGATTCGTCAGCGTGTCGGTTGTGATTCCGGTGTTTGCGGGCATCGATTCGCCGCGACATCCGCAACAATCGAACAAATGTTCGCCTATGGGGCTATAGTTGTCCCCAGTGACAGGCAGCCACGCCGGTGTGCGGTGGGATGCCTCGCTGACACCATAATGGCATGGCTCGCGCGGTTCCGGCTGGATTCGCGTGACGCCGCCGGGCAAGCTGGAACCACCGGACCGTGTTCGGCGTCCGGTCTCCGGCATGCGGTCATACGGTGAAGGTGACCTGTCCGCACACGACTTCGACAAGGAGAAATCATGGCAGTTGAGACCAAGACGGCCAAGGAGCCGGCAGCCCCCGCCAAGCACGAGATCGATCCCAAGCGCAAGGCCGCGCTGGATACCGCGCTGGCGCAGGTGGAGAAAAGCTTCGGCAAAGGCTCCGCGATGAGGCTGGGCGACCGGCCCGAACAGAACGTGGAGGTGATCTCCACCGGCTCGCTCGCCCTTGATATGGCGCTCGGCATCGGCGGCCTGCCCAAGGGGCGCATCGTGGAGATCTATGGCCCCGAATCCTCCGGCAAGACCACGCTGGCCCTGCATGTGGTGGCCAACGCCCAAAGAAAGGGCGGCGTGGCCGCGTACATCGACGCCGAGCACGCCTTGGATCCGGCTTACGCCCGCAAGCTCGGCGTGGACACCGATTCGCTCATCGTCTCCCAGCCGGACAACGGTGAACAGGCGCTGGAGATCGCCGATATGCTCATTCGTTCCGGTGCGCTGGACGTCATCGTCATCGACTCGGTGGCCGCCCTGGTGCCCAAGGCCGAAATCGAAGGCGACATGGGAGACAGCCACGTGGGTCTGCAGGCCCGACTCATGAGCCAGGCCCTGCGCAAGATGACCGGTGCCCTGGCCCAGGCCGGCACCACCGCCATCTTCATCAACCAGCTGCGCGAGAAGATCGGCGTGTTCTTCGGCAGCCCGGAAACCACCACCGGTGGCAAGGCCCTGAAGTTCTATGCCTCCGTGCGCATGGACATCCGCCGCATCCAGACCATCAAGAACGGCGACGAGGCGGTGGGCAACCGCACCCGCGTCAAGGTGGTCAAGAACAAGATGGCCCCGCCTTTCAAGTCCGCCGAATTCGACATGCTCTACGGCGAGGGCATCTCCCGCGAAGGCTCCGTCATCGACATGGCTCAGCAGGTCGGCGTGGTCAAGAAGTCCGGTTCCTGGTTCACCTACGAAGGCGACCAGCTCGGCCAGGGCCGTGAGAAGGTGCGTCAGTTCCTCAAGGACAACCCGGCCATCACCGAGGAGATCGAGAACAAGGTCAAGGCCGAATTCGGTCTCATCGCACCCTCCGACCAGTTCGCCGAGGACGAGGAGGCCACCGCGGCAGCAGCCGCCAGCGAGGCCGCGGCCGCAGACATCGCCAAGGACAGCAAGGCTGCGGCAGCCAAGCAGCAGGCCAAGTCCGCGAAGACCACGCCCGCCAAGGACTCCGCGGACCAGGCCTGACGATGATCGACGCCGAAGCGTTCCTGCGGGGCAATCCGGTCGCTATTGCCCCGCAGGATTATGTCGATGACCAAGCGGATGCGCTGCCCCGTGCGCGTATGTCCGGGGACGCGACCGCCGAGACCGGCGGGGGACGACGGTTCGGATCCGCCGGTCGTGGATCGTTTGTCGGTCACGGGACAGGTGGTCGATGGCCTGTGACCGGTGTCTCCAGTGACTCCGATGATGCGGAAGACGCCGACGACGAGGACGCCTGCCGCGAGGCGGCATTGAGGCTGCTGGACGCCGCGCCGCGTTCGTCGGGCGCGTTGCGTGACCGATTGCTGGGCAAAGGCTATGACGAGGCCACGGTGGAGCAGGTCATCGAACGTCTGATCGCGGTGCGGCTGCTGGACGACGAAGACTACGCCGAATCGGTGGTACGGGTTTGCGCTGGTCGTATGATGGGCCGGCGCGGTGCCATAATGGAGCTTTCCCGCAAGGGCGTGGACCGTACGCTGGCGCAGCAGGTGGCCGACGAAGCCGAACGACGGGGCGTGTTCGAGGAAGCGGCATGGGAACTCGGCCGCCGTGTGGCGCGCAAGACGCAAGGGCTTGACCGGCAGGTGCGCCAGCGCCGTTTCTGGTCGGCCGGCGGACGGAAAGGGCATAGTCCCGAAACCCTCCGTCGCGTGGCCGCGGAACTCCTCAACTGAACGCTGGGGCCGCTGCCGGCCGTCCCGTCGTCTATGTGTCCTGCGGAGGTGTGGCTTCCGTTTTCCACGCCCTATGTATAATTGTCCGCTTGAGACCTCTTGATGGCCGCGGCCGTGATCTTCATTGGGATCGGCTGAGGAACTTCCGGGCTCCGCAGAGCACGATGGCGGATAACGTCCGCCCAGGGTGACCTGAGAGATAGCGCAGCAGAGAACAGACCGCCCGTCCTCGACGGGTAAGGGTGAAACGGCGGTGTAAGAGACCACCGGGCCCCTGGCAACAGTGGGCCGCATGGCAAGCCTCATCGGGAGCAAGGCCAAGCAGATGGCGGTAAGGGCTGCTCGCCCGTGCCATCGGGTAGGCTGCTAGAGCCTGGCGGCGACGTCAGGTCGAGATGGATGGCCATCCGTCTCACGGCGTTCGCGCCGGAGACGACAGAACCCGGGGTATAAGAGGTCTCACTTTCTTTTCTTTCTCCCTGTTGCCTTGAAGTACGTTTTTTGCATCGGCTAATCGACGATGCCGGCGGCGATGCGTTTGATCTCGGCGAGATGGGCCTCAAACGCCGCGCATCCGGTCGGCGTCATCGCATACCACCGCACCATGTGGCGACTGTCGTCCGCCTCGCGTTTGGACACGGACACGTATCCGCAATCGGCGAGCGTCTTCAGATGCTTGGAACAGGCGGCGTCGTTCATGCCCAGCGTGTCCCTGATCGCGGCGAACTGTAACTCATCCACCGTGGCGAGGATGCCGCATATGCGCAGCCGCATCGGTTCGTGAATCACCGGGTCGAAGCGCGGTTCGACCGGCGCGTGTCTTGACTTCCTCGGCGGCATGGCTATATCTTCGCCAACGCTTCGGACGCCAGACGGTCGTAACGGGTCTCGCTCGCCACGAAGAACACCGACCATAGCGCGGTCGCCGCCATGGTCCAGCATGCGATGCGGAACGGGTCGTCGCCGCTCCAGTCCAGATACGCGAGCGAACCCATATAGGCGATGAGCGCCGCATACATCGTGGCGTGGAGCACATGCATCCGCGCGTTCATCGGCCGCACCCCGAAGGTGAGGAACCAGGGCCACAGCAGAGGAACGCCGACGCCACGTCGGTCGTTCGCCCCCTGCGTGTTGGCCAGCCAGCGCATCATCTGATAGACCACGACGATGCAGGCCAGATCAATGGCCAGGCACAGCCATACGCACCATTGGCTGTATGTGCCATACCTGAGCATCTCGTTGATCAGCGGCTGGAAATAGTCGTCGATCTCCCCGGCCGGGATGTTTCGGTATGAGGCCTGGCTGATCGCCGCATCGTATGCATCCCGGAGCGTCGCAAGGCGGTCGCCGGTCCAGGAGTCGAACGCACTGCTGATCTGGATGCCCAGCACGTCGAAGGCAACAAGCAACGCGATCGTCGGGTACAGCCATCTCGGCGGGGACAGGCGTGCCGCCAACGCCGTGCGGTCGCGTGCGATGCCGTTCAGGATCAGCCGCGCGTCGTCGGCCGTCGTCGGGGGAGTCTCGCCGGGGAACGGCTCGGGCGTGTCGTTCCCGCGCGGTGCATGGGCGAAGTCATGTGTGTCATTTCGGGTGGAGCGCTTCATCGCGGTTTCCTTTCCATAAGCCGTTGTGCCTCGTCATCATTGACGTCGGGCCGGTCGGGAGTGGTTTGTTTTCCTTACAGGAAAGTATAAGGCTTTCCTGTAAGGAAAACAAACCGACCAATCAGACTACGTTGTGGCATGTTTCGGAACCATGTCGGGAAAGAAAGAGTTTTCTCTTGGCGAGTTGCCGAGGATTCACGCATTGTTCGTCTACAATGAAACTTACCCGCACGGTAATGATGCTGTACGGGACGCATATAGCGGGCCAAACCGCTTGAGTCATATAGGAGGTCAACATGGAAATCGTCGTTACCGGACGCCACACGCAGGTCAAGCAGAGGTTCCGTGATGTCGTCGAGACCAAGATGAATCGTGTGACCGCTATCGCCCCGGACGCACAGCGCGCGCAGATCGTGCTGACGCATGAGGGCAACCCGCGCCAGGCCGATACCGCCAAGCGCGTGGAAATCACCGTTATCGCCGGCCGCACCGTGGTGCGCGCCGAGGCCTCCAGCACGGACGAATTCAGCGCGCTGGACATGGCGCTGGACAAGCTGACCCTGCGCCTGCGCCGCACCCGTGATCGCCGCAAGGATCACCGCCGCGGCTACACGAACCCGGTGCCGGTAGATCTGGGCGTGGCCGCTCCGGAGCCCGAGGTCGAAGAGGTCGAGGAAGAGCCGAACAACAGCCCGGAGGCCGCCGTGGCTTCCGATCTCGGCCCCGGCGAGTCCGTGGAGGTCCAGGTTGGGGACACCCCGATCGTCATCCGCCGCAAGCTGCACATCGCCGAGCCCATGAGCATCGACGAGGCGCTGTACGAGATGGAGCTGATCGGACACGACTTCTTCCTGTTCGTCAACAAGGAGACCGGCCGTCCGTCCGTGGTCTACCACCGTCACGGCTGGAGCTACGGCGTCTTCGAGATCGATACCCCGGAGAACGTCAAGAAGGATTGATGCCTGCGGTCGCAAAGGCCGAACGAATGACCAGTGAATGATGACGGGTCGCTTCCCGAGCGAGGGGAGCGGCCCGTTTTTCGTAATATGGTCGAAAAACGTGACGACTGACGCTCCCGGACGGTATCGTGGTACGCGGACACCACCGAAACCAATCAAGGGAGAAACCCAGTGGTCGATATTATTGACAAAGCCCTGCGTATGGGCGAAGGCCACCAGCTCAAGAAGCTGGAGAACGTGGCCAAGGCCGTGAACGCGCTCGAGGATGAGATCTCCGCCCTCTCCGACGAGGAGCTCAAGGCGCAGACCCCGAAGTTCAAGCAGCAGCTCGAGAACGGCAAGAGCCTGGACGACATCATGCCGGAGGCGTTCGCCACCGTTCGCGAGGTCTCCAAGCGCACCCTCGGCCAGCGCCACTTCGACGTGCAGCTCATGGGCGGCGCCGCCCTGCACTGGGGCAACATCGCCGAGATGAAGACCGGTGAAGGCAAGACCCTCGTGGCCACCCTGCCGAGCTACCTCAACGCCCTCGAGGGCAAGGGCGTGCACGTGGTCACCGTCAACGACTACCTGGCCAGCTACCAGAGCGAGCTCATGGGCCGCATCTACCGCTTCCTGGGCATGTCCGTCGGCTGCATCATCACCGAGCAGAAGCCGCCGGAGCGCCGCAAGCAGTACAACGCGGACATCACCTACGGCACCAACAACGAGTTCGGCTTCGACTACCTGCGCGACAACATGGCCTGGGAGAAGGCCGACCTGGTGCAGCGCGGCCACCACTACGCCATCGTCGATGAGGTCGACTCCATCCTCATCGATGAGGCCCGTACCCCGCTCATCATCTCCGGCCCGGCCGAAGGCGACGTGACCCGCTGGTACCGCCAGTTCGCCAAGCTGGTCCTCAAGCTCACCCGCGACGAGGACTACGAGGTCGACGAGAAGAAGAAGGTCGTCGGCATCCTGGATCCGGGCATCACCAAGGTCGAGGACTTCCTGGGCATCGACAACCTGTACGAGCCGGCCAACACCGCCCTGATCGGCTACCTCAACAACGCCATCAAGGCCAAGGAACTGTTCCTGCGCGACAAGGACTACGTCGTCACCCACGGCGAGGTCCTCATCGTCGACGAGCACACCGGCCGTATCCTGCCGGGCCGCCGCTACAACGAGGGCCTGCACCAGGCCATCGAGGCCAAGGAAGGCGTGGAGGTCAAGGCCGAGAACCAGACCTTCGCCACCATCACCCTGCAGAACTACTTCCGCATGTACGACAAGCTCGCCGGCATGACCGGTACGGCCGAGACCGAGGCCGCCGAGTTCATGAACACCTACAAGCTGGGCGTGCTGCCGATCCCGACCAACCGCCCGATGATCCGCAAGGACCAGGACGACCTCATCTTCCGCACCAAGAAGGAGAAGTTGGCCGCCATCGTCAAGGACGTGGCCAAGCGTCACGCCAAGGGCCAGCCGGTGCTGCTGGGCACCGCCTCCGTGGAAAGCTCCGAAGTGGTCTCCACCCTGCTCGACGTGGCCAAGATTCCGCACCAGGTCCTCAACGCCAAGCAGCACGAGAAGGAAGCCGCCGTCGTGGCCGTCGCCGGCCGCAAGGGCGCCGTGACCGTGGCCACCAACATGGCCGGCCGTGGTACCGACATCATGCTCGGCGGCAACGTCGAGTTCCTGGCGGACGCCAAGCTCAAGTCCGAGGGCTACTCCCCGGAGGACACCCCGGAGGAGTACGAGAAGCGCTGGCCGGGCACCCTGAACGAGATCAAGGCCCAGGTCAAGGACGAGCACGAGGAAGTCAAGGAGCTCGGCGGCCTGTACGTGCTCGGCACCGAGCGCCACGAGTCCCGTCGTATCGACAACCAGCTGCGCGGCCGTTCCGGCCGTCAGGGCGATCCGGGCGAGTCCCGCTTCTACCTGTCCCTCGAGGACGACCTGATGCGTCTGTTCAACACCCAGCTCGTGGCCCAGGTCATGGCCAAGGGCATGGAGGAGGGCCAGCCCATCGAGGCCAAGTCCGTGACCAAGGGCGTGCGCACCGCGCAGAAGGCCGTCGAATCCCGCAACTACGAGATCCGTAAGAACGTGCTCAAGTACGACGACGTGATGAACAAGCAGCGTACCGTCATCTACTCCGAGCGTCAGGCCGTCCTGAAGGGCGAGGACATCCACGAGGACATCGAGCGCTTCATCGCCGACACCGTGGAGTCCTACATCAAGGGCGCCAACAACGGCTCCGACAAGCCGAAGGACTGGGATTGGGAAGGCCTGTTCAAGGCCCTCAACGCCGTGGTGCCCACCAAGGTCACCGAGGAGAACGCCCAGAAGGCCGCCGAGGGCCTCAAGGCCGAGAAGGCCGTCGAGGCCGTGCGCGACCTGATCGTCACGGATGCCAAGGAGAAGTACGCCGAGCTCGAGAAGACCATCGGCGAGGCCGGTTTGCGCGATCTGGAACGCCGTGTGGTGCTCGCCGTGCTCGACCGCAAGTGGCGTGAGCACCTCTACGAGATGGACTACCTCAAGGACGGCATCGGCCTGCGCGGCATGGGACAGCGCGACCCGCTGGTCGAGTACCAGCGCGAGGGCTACCAGATGTACAACTCCATGATCGAGGCCATCAAGGAGGAGTCCGTCCAGCTGCTGTTCCACATCGACGTCAAGCAGGTGGCCGCCACCCAGGACGCCGCCTCCACCGCCGATGAGGATGCCGCGGTCGACGCCGCCGAATCCGCCACCGGCATCACCGCCACCTCCGAGGGTGCCGATTCCGCCGCCACCGTGGCAGCCGGCCCGGACGAGGACGGCGAGTCCGAGTCCGAAGCCGCCTCCGGCGAGGTCGAGGAAGAGGACGAGGAGGAGAAGCAGGCCATCGCCGAATCCGCCAAGGCCTCCGAGGCCGGCGAGGTGACCTCCGCCATCTCCGGCCCGGCCCCGATCAGCCACGCCGAAGGCAAGGTCCCGGCCAACAAGCGCCCGAAGAGCGAGGAGCTCCGCGTGCCGTGGGCCGATGGACGCACCTTCCCGGGCACCGGCAAGAACGCCCCGTGCCCGTGCGGTTCCGGTCGCAAGTACAAGATGTGCCACGGCCAGAACGAGAAGTGACGCATTGTTAGGCGCGTGAGCGCGTGACAACAAATTGGCTCCCCTTGAGAGGGGAGCCAATTTCGTTCCTATGCAAGATTTCACCGCACGGTGAAGCCCTGCGAGACGGCGTAGATCTTGAGACGTCGCTCCCATTCGTCGAACAGGTCCGCGCTCCGGCCGCCGGGGCGCAGCGCGGGGACGATCAGACGGGCGAACTCGGCGTCGAGTTGGCTGAAGAACGGCAGATTGTCCCAATCGCGGTTCACCAGTGCCGCGGATTTGGCGTACACGTCGTAGATCGGCTGGTCGAAGTACGGATCCACCGTGCCACGTCGGGTCAGATCCTCCACATAGCCGGCCGCCGCTGACACGCCGCCCGGCGCGCGCAACTCGACGGAGACCGGATCGAGCTGGAACCAGCGGAGGAACGTCATCGCGGCCTGCAGACGCGCGGGCGGGAGCCCTGCGCTGACCGCCAGCGTGGATCCACCGATCTCGGCCGTGGACACCCGGCTCGGATCGGAGAACGCCGGAGGCAGCGTCACCTTCCACAGTCCCTTGTCCGCCGGATAGGAGGCGGCGAGGATCTTGCCCAGCCAGTTCGCGTACGTCACCGTCAGGTACGTGCCGGACTCGGCGCGCATGTACCGGTTGTCCCACATCGGCTCCGCCCTGAGCGCGCCATCGTCGATGCACTGTTGGATGAACTCGGCCACGGACCGCACCAGATCGTCGCGCATATGGAAGGTGATGGTCGAGTCGTCCTCCACCGTCCACGGCCTCACGCAGGCCGAACGGAAGAACGACAGGTAATGCTGCACGTCCGTGGTGTCGAGGACGCCCATGTATCGTTGCGGGTTACGCGCGTGCAGCGCCACGCCCTCCTCATAGAACTCGTCCCAGGTCTGCGGCACTTCGAGTTCGTAATGGCGGAACAGGTCGGCCCGGTAGAACATGGCGGTCTGCGACTGGTCGCCGGGAATGCCGTACAGGTGGCCGGCATAGTGGGCCGACTGCCAGGCCGCGCGGTCCACCTTCGCGCCGAGCTCCCGTTCGATGTCCGGTCCCGACAGGTCCTGCAGGGCGCCCGAGGCCGCCAGCTGGGGGAGTGCGGTACGCTCCACGTTGATGATGTCCGGCACGGAACGGTGGTTGATCACACGCTCCCAGTACAGGGACAAGGTGTTCTCCTGCGTGCGCCCCTCAATGGGATCGATGATGATGTGCGGGTGCGTACGCATGAACTCGTTGATGCGCGGCATCGTCTCGTTGAAGGCGTTGGACAGCATGGTAAGCACGATGCTGTCGCTCGAACGCCTGATCTCCGCGTACGGTCCGAGCTTCATCGTGGATCGCTTGTGGCCGTTCACCGAATCGCGTTGCACGAATTCGGCGGTTAGCGTGATGGGCTCGGGACGGTTGCCCTCCGGATTGCGCACGGCGGCGACCAGCGCGTCCGCGGCGCGCACCGCCATCTGCGAGGCCTTCATGTCGATGGTGCTCAGCGCGGGGGAGAGCAGCGAGGACATCTCCGTGTTGTCGAATCCTATGACCGAGACGTCCTCGGGCACCCGCAGCCCGTTACGCCTGGCCGCGGCGATGAAGCCCGCCGCCACCGAATCATTGAAGGCGAACACGGCGTCCGTGGGGCGGATGAGATACTGTTCGGCGGCCTTGCCTCCGCCGGCGACGCTCGGCTCGCATTCGCGCACCACGCGGTAGGTCATGTCGTAGCGGAACGCGGCTGCGCGGATGCATCGGCGACGGTACTCGTTCGACCATGAGCTGGCGGGTCCGGCCAGATAGGTGATGGAGGAGTGTCCACTCCGCTTGAGCGTGCGGACCGCCTCATCGATGGCGTGCGCCACATCCACCGTGACGCTGGAAAGCCCGGGGATGGCACGGTTGAGCAGGATGACCGGCCGCACCAGCGTGATGCGGCGGATGTCCGGCTCGCTCAGCCGCGAGGAGATGAGGGCCACGCCGTCCACGTTGCGCATCACGTAGGACATGGCCTTGCGCTCGACCGCCGGCTTCTGGTCGGTGTCCAGGGTGATCAGGCCGTAGCCCTTGGATTCGAGCCGTCGCTGCATGGCGTTGATGGCGGTGGCATACAGGACGTTGGTCAGCGTGGGCACGATGGCCGCGATCATGCCGGTGGCCGGCAGCGGCCCGTCCGACGCATCGTCGCCCGGAGCCAGATAGCCGAGCTGCTCGGCGATGCGCCGGATGCGGAACTCGGTCTTGGCCGCGATCCTGCCCGGCTGGCTCAGCGCGCGGGAGACCGTCGAGGGGCTCACGCCAGCCTCCTTGGCTATGTCGTAGATGGTCGCCTTGTGCTTGGCCTGTGCCATGGCCGCCTCCTCGGACGTTCCGCCGGTTGCCGATCGGAGTCGACGGAACGTGGAGCGGCGGAGCTGACAACATTATGGCAACCTTTGGCAACAACCGCAACGGGCATGCCGGACCGGACGATTATTAATCATGTCAGCGATGCGGGGAGCGTGGAAGCGCCCGGAATCGCGAAACCAAGCAACAGACAAGTTCACCCTGGAGGAACCATGTCTATTTCCATCACAGCCGCCACCAAGGTCACGGGCGCGGCGCCGTCCAAGGCCGTCTCGTATGCGGTCGAGGACATCGAACGCGATCTCAAGGCCACGGTCGCGCCGTCCGACGAGCCCGGCGCGGACATCGTGCTCGTCGAGGGCCCGCACAACCCCGAAACCTGGGAGGTGCGCGTCTCCGACGGCAACCTCGAGATCCACGCCGGCGACGATTTCGGCTTCATCTACGGCCTGTACGCCGTCAGCCGTGAGGTGCTCGGCGTCAAGGACTTCTGGTTTTGGAACGACCAGCACTTCGAGCCGGTTCCCGCCATCGAGGTGGCCGATGACTTCGCGCTGACCAGCAAGCCCACCGCCGTCAAGTACAAGGGCTTCTTCATTAACGACGAGGTGCTGCTCGAGGACTGGCAGGTCGACAACGACAAGGACAAGCCGTGGCGCCTCGCCTTCGAGACCGTGTACCGCCTCGGCGGCAACATGGTGATTCCCGGCTCCGGCCAGCGTGGCGAACCGCATCTGAAGCTCGCCCAGGACATGGGCTTCTACATCAACCAGCACCACGCCTGCCCGCTCGGCGCGCGCATGTTCGCCGCCGCCTACCCGGGCGTGCAGCCCAAGTGGCCCGAGGAGGAACCCCGTTTCGAAGCGCTGTGGCGCGAGGCCATCGAGGCCCAGAAGGGCAAGCGCACCGTGTGGACCCTCGGCTTCCGCGGTCAGGGCGACCAGCCGTTCTGGAACTTCGATCCGCGCTACGCCACCGACGAGGCCCGCGGCAAGCTCCTGTCCGAGATCATCCAGCGCCAGTACGACATGGTGCAGGACGCCGATCCCGGTGCCCAGTGCTGCATCTACCTGTACGGCGAGGCCATGGAGCTCTACCGCGCGGGCGTGCTGACCTACCCCAAGCAGGTGGCCAAGATCTGGGCCGACAACGGCTTCGGCCGCATGGTCTCCCGCCGTCAGGAGAACAACAACCCGCGTGTGCCCGCCATGCCCACGAACGACGGCGACAACGGCATCTACTACCACGCCAGCTTCTACGACCTGCAGGCCGCCAACCACACCACCGACATCACCAATGATCCGAGGCTCGTGGCCAAGGAGCTGGAGGACGTGATCTCCAACGGCGGCGACGACGTGTGGATCGTCAACGCCTCCAACGTCAAGCCGCACGTCTACTTCCTCAACTTCATCGCCGCGATCTGGCGCGAAGGCAGGATCGACTTCGAGAAGGTCGCCAAGGACTACATCGCCGACTACTACGGCGAGGACAACGTGGACGCCGTGTTCGACCTGTACGAGGAGTACTGGAAGGACGCCGTGCAGTACGGCCCCAACTGGGACGACCACGCCGGCGAACAGTACTTCAACCACGTGCCGCGCATGCTCATCACCCAGTGGCTGCGCGACAACAAGGCCCCGGCCGAGGACCTGCGCTGGATGCATGACGGCAGGAACCTCAAGGAGCAGATCGACTTCTACCGCGGGCTCATCGCCCCGGCCGTCGACCGGTACGCCGCCCTCGCCGACAAGGTGGAGCTCGCCGCCATCTCCGCCGAGTTGCGCGGCCAGGAGGATGCCGCCGAACTCATCCGCGACTCCATCGGCGTGGAGGTGGGCATCTACGAGCACTGCGTGGCCGCCTCCGTGCACGTGTGCGACGCCCTGCTT
This sequence comes from Bifidobacterium sp. SO4, assembly GCF_018555355.1. Classification (NCBI taxonomy): domain Bacteria; kingdom Bacillati; phylum Actinomycetota; class Actinomycetes; order Bifidobacteriales; family Bifidobacteriaceae; genus Bifidobacterium; species Bifidobacterium sp. SO4. Next base: position 232,655 of record NZ_JAFEJP010000003.1, on the reverse strand, counting down.
GCCGGATACGACGAGGACTGGCAGCACGCCTTCTACGACGCGGGCCTGGCCTCCGACGAGTTCACCGCCGGCGACCGCGCGATGCGCGACCGCGAGCACGGCAAGTGGGCCGGCTTCTGGCGCAACGACTGCCTGACGGACATCAAGCAGTCCGCCTGGGTCGCCGAGCAGCTCATGGGCTACCTGCGCTGCGTGGGCGACGGGCCGCACTACTTCCAGTGGCTGCGTGACTTCTGCTACCCGGCCTGGGAGAAGGACGTGTTCGTCATCATGAACATGGAGAACCACCCGACCGACCGTGAGATCTTCGAGGCCATGAAGGCCAAGTGGAGCAAGTGATTCCCCGATCACTGGCTCCCCTCAAAGAGGGGAGCCGAAGAAGAAAGAACAAGAAAAACCCTGCTGCGGGGTACCTCCCGCAGCAGGACATGGAAAGGAAATGCTGCAATGACACAGCAGACAGCAGTTCCCGAGGCTAAGGCGCCTCAGGGACGCAAGATCAAGCTCATCAACGCGATCGGATATGCGTTCGGTGATTTCTACGGTGGCGGCTTCGGCCAGATCGCCACATTCCTCACCCTGTTCTGGACCACATTCGCCGGATTGAAGGTGGCACAGGCCCAGTCCATCGTCGGCATCGCGACGATGCTCGCCGCGTTCTCCGCCCTCATCTTCGGCACGCTGTCCGACAACCTGTACAAGTGGAAGATCGGCCGCAGGTTCGGCCGCCGCCGCTTCCTGATTCTGCTGGGCGTGCCCGTCCTGCTCGTCACCATCCTCATGTACGTTCCGGGCCTGCCGGTATGGGGATACTTCGTGGTGTACGCGCTGTGGATCATCGCCAACCAGCTCATCATGACCCCGTACTCGGTGCTTCCCAACGAGATGACCACCGACTTCAACGGCCGTACGATGCTGTCCACCACCCGCATGCTGTTCTCCGGCATCTCCACCGCCGTGATTCCGCTGGGCGCCGCCGCGTTCCTCAAGGCGCTCGGTGAGAAGCAGAGCTCGTCCTACACCATCGCCATGGGCTTCTTCATCGTGCTGTTCGCCGTGTTCGTGTTCATCGCCTACAAGTCCACCTGGGAGCTGACCCCCGAGGAGGCCGGATTCGACGAGGCCGCCATCGAGGCCGAGAAGAAGGAGCCGTTCAACTTCGGCAAGTGGCTCAAGGGCGTGGGCGACATCTTCGTGGGCTACTTCTCCACCCTGCGCAACAAGACCTTCCGCAAGCACATCCTCATCTACCTGCTCGGCCAGTCCTTCCTGGACATCTTCGGCCAGGTGTGGCTGTTCTTCGTGCTCTACAACCTCAACAAGCCGGTCGCCTTCGGCACCGCCCTGCTCGGCATGGCCCTGATCGGCGAGCCGCTCAAGCCCGTGTTCGGCTGGATCTTCTCCAAGCTCGGTCCGCGCAAGATGTTCTCCCTGAACTTCGCCGGCGCCATCCTCGGCCTTCTGGGCCTGTGGGGCCTGTGGCAGACCGCCTCTCAGAACAACATCGCCGCCTGGAACACCGCGCTGTACGTGGTCATGGTCTGGTGGCTCATCTTCCGAGCCATGACCTGGTTCATCCCGTGGAACGTGTTCCCGTTCATCCCGGACGTCGACATGATCATGGCCGGCGAGAACCGCGGCGGCCTGTACATCGGCTTCCAGCAGTTCGCCCGCAAGATCACCGCCGGCCTGTCCGCCATGGCCTGGGGCTGGTACCTCGGCGCCAACGGCTTCGTCGAGACCGCCTTCAAGGCCGGCAAGCCGCAGCCCGAGCAGGCCGTGAACGCCATCGGCACCGTGCTGGTGTGGTGGAGCATCGCCGGCCTCGCCGTGGCCTGGATCATCTCCTTCACGATGAAGCTCGACAAGAAGACCGACGCCGTCCTGCTCGCCGAAATCGACCGTCTCAAGGCCGGCGGCAAGAAGAAGGACGTCGACCCCGAGACCAAGAAGGTCGTCGAGCAGCTCACCGGCATCAAGTACGAGCAGTGCTGGCCGCAGACCACCGAGTGATCTGACGGATCCGCGAAGGCTCCCCATTGCTGAGGGGACTGTCGAACGCAGTGAGACTGAGGAGAGTGGCAGCTTCTAGCCCTGGAACTCCCCTCAGTCGGCTGCGCCGGCAGTTCTCCTCAGCGAGGGGAGCCTTTCGCGTCTCGTTCTGCAATATGGAAGTTTGCGTCTCGCGAAACCCGTGGCCATTACAATGAGCGGCGTTACTGGCTATCGGACGCGGATATGCGTCAAGGAGGAACAATGGCAGAGATCACATGGAAGTCGATTCTCACCAAGCTGGTCGGGGGAGACCACCTGAGCGCCGAGGAATCCGAATGGTTCGTGGATGATCTGATGAAGGGCAACGCGAACCCGGCCGCCGTGGGTGCCGCGCTCGCCATGCAGCAGCAGCTGGGCCTGACCGCCGAGGAGGTGTCCGGCGCCGCCAAGGCCATGGTCTCGCATGCCATCCCGCTCAAGGTCTCCGGTGAGACCACGGACATCGTGGGCACCGGCGGCGACGGCTTCGCCACCGTGAACCTGTCCACCATGGGCGCCGTGGTGGCCGCCGCGGCCGGTGTGAAGATCGTCAAGCACGGCAATCGCGCCGCATCCTCGAAGTGCGGCGCCGCCGACGTGCTCGAGGCCCTCGGCCTGCCGTTGGATCTGAAGCCCGAGGCCGTGGGCGAGATCGGTGACGAGGTGGGCATCACCTTCGCGTTCGCCCGCACCTTCCACCCGGCCATGCGCTTCGTGGGCCCCGTGCGCGCCGCGCTCGGCATCCCGTGCGTGTTCAACGTGCTGGGGCCGCTGACCAACCCGGCCAAGCCGGCGCACGTGGCCATCGGCTGCGCCAACCGCGCCATGAGCCCGATCATGGCCGCCGCCTACGCCGCGGCCGGCCAGTCCGGCATGGTCTACACCTCGCACGAGGGCATGGACGAGCTTGCGCCCACCGGCCCGGTCTCCGTCTGGGAGATCCGCGACGGCAAGGTCACCGAGACCGACTTCGACCCGACCGTGGACCTGGGCCTGAAGAAGATCGACGTCGCCGACCTCAAGGGCGGCGAGCCCGAGGTCAACGCCGCGGCCTTCCGCGACTTCCTCGCCGGCAAGGACGTGCCGTCCCGCTCCACCGCACTGCTCAACGCCGCCTCCGCCATCGTGGCCGACGGCCATCTGGTCGGCGACGGCTCCCTGGCCGAGCGCTTCCGCGAGGCGTACAAGATCGCCGAGGACGCGGTCGACTCCGGCAAGGCGGCGGCCCTGCTCGACAAGTGGATCGCAACCGCCAAGTCCAAGGAAGCCTGATTCGCCGCCACTGTAATGGCGCCCGCTGAAGGACGATGACATAACCCGGCTCGCAAGCCAACGCGAGCCGGGTTTTTCGTTAAGGGCTTGCGTTTGGCTCTGCACGTTTTGGCAACAATGGCAACAAGTGGCGTTGCCGTAGGACGCGACGATACCCTTGAATCACATCGGGCCGATGAGGGCCGTGCATCATGGGAGGAACATCGTGAGTTCGTTTTCGGAATTCGGATCGCTGGTCAAAAACCGGCACAAGCCGAAAGACAAGCCGACCGACACGAAAGTGGCCTTGGGTTTCCTGGCGCCATGGCTCATCGGAGCGGTGTGCCTGAGCCTCATCCCCATGTTGTATTCGCTGGTGATCTCCTTCACCAAATACAACATGATCAAGCCCCCGCAGTTCGTCGGGCTCATGAACTACCGGCACATGCTCGTCGACCCGCGTTTCCTGAACTCGCTCACGGTCACGCTCACCTATGTGATCATTTCCGTGCCACTGCAGCTGGTGGCGGCCCTCGCCCTGGCCGTGCTGCTCGACCGGGGCATGCGCGGGCTCTCGTTCTACCGCTCCGCGTTCTACCTGCCCTCCATGCTGGGCGGCTCGGTGGCCGTGGCGGTGCTCTGGAAGATGGTGTTCGGCTCGGACGGCCTGTTCAACGCATTCCTCGGCCTGTTCGACATCGACACCTCGATGAGCTGGATCGCCAATCCGGACACCGCCAACTGGACGCTCATCGCCCTGCATATCTGGCAGTTCGGCTCGCCGATGGTCATCTTCCTGGCCGGCCTGCGTCAGATCCCGCGCGAACTCTACGAGGCGGCCAGCGTGGACGGCGCCGGCACATGGCGGCAATTCCGCTCCATCACCCTGCCGATGCTCTCACCGATCATCTTCTTCAACCTCGTGATGAGCGTGATCAACTCCTTCCAGACGTTCACACAGGCCTACGTGGTCTCCGGCGGCACCGGCGGTCCCTCGGACTCCACGCTCTTCTACACGCTGTACCTCTACCAGCAGGGCTTCGCCTCGCTGCGCATGGGATACGCCTCCGCTCTGGCATGGATCATGGTGGTGATCGTGGCCGTGCTCACCGGTATCAATTTCGCTCTCTCCAAGTTCTGGGTGCATTACGATGACTGACGTACGAGCATTGGTTATGAAACGTCGCGCACGGCTCCACTCCGGCGCGAAGCGGACAAGGACACAGTCCAATCCGCGATCCACGGTCGATCTGGGATCCGGTGCCGGCATGAACGGCAACCGCAACCGCGCGATCGCCCGCACGGTGGGTTCCGTCATCAAGCAGATCGTGGTGCTGCTGCTCGCCATCGTCATGCTCTACCCGATTCTGTGGATGATCGCCAGCTCCCTGCGTCCGCAAAGCGAGATCTTCACCAACATGGGACTCGTGGTCACCCATCCAGTCTGGCAGAACTACGTGGCCGGCTGGAACGCGCTGAGCTACCCGTTCGGCCGGTACATCCTCAACTCGCTGATCATCGTGGTGTTCGCCATCATCGGCAACATCCTGACCTGCTCGATGGCCGCCTACGCCTTCGCCCGGCTCAACTTCCGGTTCCGCGGGGTGTTGTTCGGCTTCATGCTGCTCATGCTCATGGTGCCGATTCACGTGATCGTGATACCGCAGTACATCATGTGGAACTCGCTGCATCTCATCAACACGTTCGTGCCGCTGATCCTGCCGAAGTTCCTCGCCATGGACGGGTTCTTCACCTTCCTGTTCTACCAGTTCCTGCGCGGCCTGCCGCATGACCTGGATGAGGCGGCCAAACTGGACGGCGCCGGACATATCCGCATCTTCTTCCAGATTCTGCTGCCCCTGATGAAGCCGGCCATCGGCACCTGCGCGGTGTTCACTTTCATCTGGACGTGGAACGACTTCTTCAGCCAGCTGCTCTATCTGACCAAGCCGGACATGTACACCGTGCCGATTGCCCTGCGCACCTTCATCGACGCGCAGTCCCAGTCCAGCTACGGCCCGATGTTCGCGATGAGCGTGGTCTCCCTGATCCCGCTGTTCCTGGTGTTCACGTTCGGACAGAAGTATCTGGTTCAGGGGATCGCCACGACCGGAGGCAAGTGATGGCAGAAAACATGGATGGAGCGTCATCTGCGTTGCCGTCTCCTCGACGTACCTTCGTACGCCTTCGTCGGCGCGCCTTGATGCCGCACGCATCCATGTTCCCTGCCTCCGTATAGAGGAGAAGTTGACAATGAAGCGTATGTGGAAGAAATACATGGCCGCGCTGATGGCGGCCGTGACCCTGAGCGTCACCGCCGCATGCGGCAGCTCGGTCGGAGCCTCCGACGTGCCGGTCGTACCGGCCGAGGGCGACGTGACCATCCGGCTCAACTGGTGGGGCGGAGACGCCCGCATCAAGGCCACGGAGGAAGCGGTCAAGGGCTTCGAGAAGGAGCATCCGAACATCCATGTGGAGACCGAATACTCCGACTGGACCGGCTACTGGGACAAGCTCGCCGTCCAATCCGCAGGCGGCAACGCACCCGACGTGATGCAGATGGACGAACTCTATCTGGCGTTCTACGGTTCCATGGGCTCCTTGCTTGACCTGGACAAGGCTTCGAAATACCTCGACCTGAACGGCATGGACGCCGCCACGCGCGCGATGGGCAAGGTGGAAGGCAAGCAGGTGGCAGCCCCGGCCACCACCGCACAGTACGGCGTCATCGTCAACAACGACATCCTGGACGAGCTCGGCATCACCCTGCCGGACACCAGCCGATGGACGTGGGACGATTTCGAACGGGTCGCCGAACAGATCACCGAACGTTCGGGCGGCAAATACATCGGCTCCATCGCCCCGAACAACGGATACGGCCTGCAACTGTGGGCACGTCAGCACGGCGACGCCCTGTTCAAGGGCAACGCCATCGCCATCAAGCCGGAGAACCTCGCATCGTTCCTGAACCTGCCGGCGCGGTGGGCGAAGAACGGCATCGAAGGCAGCGCCGAACGATGGAGCGAGAACACCGCCGCGGCATTGAACGACAGCGACTTCGGCAAGGGGACCCAGGCCATGATGATCACGCAGGCCACCATGATCACCCCGTACGCGCAGGCCGCCGGCATGGACAACATGTCCCTGGTGCCGATGCCTCAGACCGAACCGGGTGCCAGGACCATGTACTTCAAGCCCGGCATGTACTGGGCGATCTCCTCGGGATCGCAGCATCCGGCCGAGGCGGCCATGCTGGTCGACTACCTCATCAACGACAAGAACGCCGGTACCATCCTCGGCACCGAACGCGGCATTCCGGCCAACAACGACATCCGCACCATGCTCGCCGGACAGGCCACGGGCACGGACCGCAAGGCATTGGATTTCGTGGACGAGATACGATCCACCGTGGGCAAGGCCCCGGCCGTCACGCCCAACGGCGCCTCGGAACTGGACAAGACCATCGTGCGCTACCAGCAGGACGTGGTCTTCGGCAAGCGCAAGCCGCTGGATGCCGCCAAGGCCATGATCGCCGAACTCCAGGAATCCATCGATTTCAATTCGTGAGTTTCTAAGGGCTCCCTCGTGGGACATTGCCGTGAAGCAAACAGCAAGCAAAGCTGTTTGCAGGCAATGTCCGAGACGACAGTCGAGCCGGCAAAACGCAAACGAAGTTCGTCCGTAATTGCAGGACGAGCCAAGGTATTCACACCCGTGCGCCGTCGTCGAAATAGCCGCCCTTGTCTCCGGGGCGGTTCTTTCGATTAAGCACCTTGACGATGAGCCCGCCCAGACCGAGCATCGTGCAGATGCCGAACGCGATGTTGAGCAGCGCGCTGATCACGGGAATCCCATAGAGCGAGGGAACCAGCACCATCACCACCGTGCCCGCCACGCCGATGACGAGCAACGCCAGCAGCAGCACCGTCGAGGCATGCACTGGGCCGATTTCCGGGTTCGGGGGAGTGAAGCCGCCATCGTCCTGCTCGTTCATCACATCGTCGGTATCCAGCCAGCTGCGGCCGGTGAAATCACGCGGACCCGAACGACCGGCGTCGCCGTCGCCCCACGTGCTGCCGGCGTCCTTCGGATCATTGGGAATCTCATGACGGTTGCGGGACGTGCGCTTGCCGCCGCGCAACCGGTCGCGCAACCCGCCGCCCAACGGCCGGGCGTCATCGGTGAACGTGCCCAGGTCCAGGTCGTTGACGGACAGCAGCGCCTCCTTCTCACGGCGCTGCGCCTGCCTCTTGAACTTTCTGGCCTGACGCGAGGACGCCACATCATTGAGGTCGGCCTCATGCTCGGCCTGGAACGCCGCCCATGCCGCATCGAGATTGCCCAGGTCGGCGGGGGAGGACGTCTGGTCGGACGAAGGCTTGCCGGAGGACTTGCCGGCGGGGGAGCCCGTCGAATCGGCGTTCTTCGCTCCATCATCCGGCGTGGGGACTGTCGGCTCGTCTGCCGCATTGGTATTGTTGAGGTCAGTCATACATACCACTGTAATCTGTCGCCCCAAACCGCGCAGGGAGGGAAACGCCAAGTGCTGTACTGGTTCTTCGTCAAGGTCTTCGGTCCCATCGCCCGTCACCGTCTCGGCCCCACCGCCACCGGTCTCAACAACGTGCCGCGTACGGGCGGTGGCATCATCGCCGCCAACCATCTGGCCGTGATCGACGACGCGCTCATCCCGATCACCTGCCCGCGCATGGTGCACTTCATGGGCAAGGCCGAGTACTTCGAAGGCAAGGGCCTGAAGGGCAAGTTCAAGAAGTGGTGGTTCACATCCGTGGGCGTGTTCCCGGTGGACCGCTCCGGCGGCTCCAAGTCCCTCGGCGCGCTCGAGCACGCACGTGAGATCATCGAGGACGGCCACCTGTTCGGCATCCACATCGAAGGCACGCGCAGCCCCGATGGCCGTATGTACAAGGGACACACCGGCGTGGCGCGTCTGGCGCTGGAAACCGGATGCCCGATTATCCCCACCGCCATCATCGGCACGGACAAGCTGCAGCCCATCGGCACCTCCATCCCGAAGAAGGGCCGCACGCAGGTGATGTACGGCAAGCCCATCGAGGTGCAGAAGAAGGCCGCCGACGAGATCACGCATGAGGATCTGCGCTCGCTGACCGACCGCGTGTCCGCCGCGATTCAGGCCATGAGCGGCCAGGAATACGTGGACGAATACGCCCAGAAGGTCAAGGAACAGCTCAAGGCCGCCAAGGCCGCCGAAGAAGCGGAGGGCAAGGCCGAATAAGAATAGCCGAAGAGGCGCAAAATGGCTCCCCTCGCTGAGGGGAGCTGTCGAACGAAGTGAGACTGAGGGGAGTCGCGGTATAACCCGGTGCTCCCCTCAGTCAGCTTCGCTGACAGCTCGTCCTGCAATTACGGACGAACTTCGTTCGCGTTTTACTGGCTCGACTGTCGTCTCGCATATTGCCTACAAACAGCTCTGCTGTTTGCTTCACGGCACTATCCTCAGCGAGGGGAGCCACTTTTTTGTATTTGCTGTTTGCTCCGATTCACACCACGGTCAGGGTGATGACGGTGGGGGTGCCGTTCTCGTCGCGGATGCGCACGGTCTCGCCGGCCTTGGGGCTCTGGACGCGCACCTCGTGGGTGATGTCGCCCAGCGGCGCGGACTTCTTCACCGTGAAGCCGAGCTTCTCCAGCTGGGCGGCGGCCGCATCGTACTTCATGCCCACCACGTTCGGTAGCACCGTGGTCTCCGGACCCTTGGAGATCACCACATCCACGCTGTCGCCCCACTTGAGCTGAGCGCCGGCCTGCTGCGAGGCGGAGATCACATCGCCCGCGGCCACCTTGTCGTCGTACTGTTCGGTGATGTTGGCGGTGAGTTTCAGCTCGTCGAATGCCGCCTGCATCTCGTCCTTGGTCTTGCCGACGATGTCCGGCATGCTCACCGGCATCGGGCCCTTGCTCAGGGTCACGGTCACCTCGGCATTGTGCTTGGCCGTGGTGCCGGGATCCGGGGAGATGGTCAGCAACGTGCCCTCGGGCTTGTCCAACGAATACTCGTCCTTGGACGAATCATGCTTGATGTTGGTGAACCCGGCCTTCTTCAACGCGGCGAGCGGGCTCTTGCCGTCGTCCGAGTTCGCGTCCGTGATGTCGGTCGGGATGGTGGCCATCCTCACGCCGCGGGAGATCGTGACCGTGAGCTTCTGGTTCTGCCGTTTGCTGATGCGGCTGTTGACGAACGCATCGGAACCGTTCACGGACGTGGCGATGATCTTGCCTTCGGCCACGTCGTCGCTGTACTGCTTCTTGGTCTCATAGGGGATGCCGAGCGCCTTCAGCGTGCTTTCGTACGTGGACCAGTCGGCGCCGGTGAGCGAGCATTGCGACTCGTCCGCCGCGCAGGTCACGTCCTCGGCCTGGGGCACGCTCCAATAGCTGCCGGGACCGGCGAACCACCACCAGCCCGCGGTGGAGCCGATGAGGGAGAGCACCACCAGCACCACGATGGTGACGATGAACGGCGGACGCTTCCACCACGGTTTCCTGGCGGGCGTCGTGCCGTCCGTATGCTTGGCGGCACCGTCCGGATCCTGCGCGCCATCCGTCATGGCGATGGCCTGTGTGAACTGATCGTCGATGGGGGAGAGCACCTGGGTCTCGCCGCCCGGTTGCGGCATGGCCTGCGTCATGCTCGGATCGATGGCCGTGGTGCGCGCCACAGGCGGTGCCGGGGGCGCGGGAATGGCCGGTTGCGGCACGTCGGGCGACGATGCCGGCGCGGTGGCCGTGCCGGAACCTGCATCGACCGGCATCGCGGTGGTCGGCGTCGCCGAGGTCGCGGATGTGCCGGCGGAAGTGACACCGCTACCGGCGGCGGACGGTCGTGCGCCGGGAACGGCCGGCTCGGCCACGGTACCCACTAAAGCCGGGGCGGTGGGATCGGTGTGGTTGCCGTCCGCCGGCTCGGCGTGCAGGCGATACTGCCACGCCTCCAACGGCAGCTGGGCCGCCATCCTGCGCAGCTCCTCCGCGGCGGCCATGCCGTCGGACGGACGCGCATCCACCGCGCGGGCGGTCAGGTGGGAGATGAATGCAGCCACGGCGGGGTCGATGCCGGGGCACACTGTGGCGATGGACGGTACATCCTCATGGACGTGCTTGAAGACGAGGGTCACGGGATTGTCGGAATCGAACGGCACCTTGCCGGCGAGCATCTCCCATGCCATGATGCCCACGGAATACAGGTCGCCCTGCGCGGTGGCCTGGTTCTTCTCGATCATCTCCGGCGCCAGATAGGCGGCCGTGCCGAGCAGCATGCCGGTGGAGCTCAGCGTGGCTTGGCTGGCGGCCTTGGCCAGGCCGAAATCGGTGATCTGCACATGACCGCGGTCGTTGAGCAGGATGTTCTCCGGCTTGATGTCCCGATGTACCACGCCGATGCGATGCGCCGCGGCCAGACCATCCAGCGTCTCGGCCACCACGCGCAGCGTCTCGCGCACGGAGAAGGTGCCCTGCGTGTTCATCTCATGACGCAGGTTCACGCCATGCACGTATTCCATGACCAGGAAATCAAGACCGTTGTATTCGCCGGTGTCGTACACCTGCACCACATGCGGGTTGGCGATGGCGGCGGCCGAATTGGCCTCACGACGGAACCGCTCCACGAACTGGTCGCGGTGGGGGCCCTTGGCGAGCTGCATATGCATGACCTTGATCGCCACGGTGCGCCCCAGACGCTCATCGACGGCTTCGTAGACGGTCGCCATACCGCCCTCGGCGATGTTGCGCACGATGCGGTAGCGTCCCTCGATCATCTGTACGGGCTCGTTCTCACTCATATTGTGCTGCACGGTTCCTTCGGTCACTGCTGAACACCGTTCAGTCTACATGGGCAGGGCTACGCGGGACGATTGCGGTTGCAAAGAATTCACGCGGATTCGGGCGAGGGGGACCGGGCGTGCCCGGGCGACTTCGCCGTGCGGCGGGATGGCGTCAGCGCAGCTGCTCGGGGATGAACCTGGCACAGGCCTCGGCCAGCCGGCGCTCGCGTTCGGCAGCGAGACCCAGCTCGGCGATGGCCTCGCGCGAGGCGAGCCAAAGCGCATGGATGCGTTCGCGCGAACGGTCGATGGCACCGGTGGAACCGAACAATTCGATGGCACGGGCCACCTGCGTCTCGTCTCGACGATCGGCCGAGAACATGGCGATGAGTTCGCCGCGCTCGTCCGCCCCGGCGGCGCCCAACGCATCCGCCAACAGCACCGTACGCTTGCCCTCGCGGATGTCGCCGCCCACCGGCTTGCCGGTATTGCGGCTGGAACCGATGACGTCCAGCAGATCGTCCGCCAGCTGGAAGGCCACGCCAAGCGGACGGCCGATGGCCAGCGCATGACCGCTCGCCTCGTCCGGCCCGTACCCCGCGGCGAGGAAGGCGAACAGCAGCGGCGCGATGGTGGTGTAGCTGGCGGTCTTCCAACGGAACACGTTCAGCGAGGCGTCCGCAAGGGCGCCCGGATCGTCCAGCGGCGTCATCTCGACGCCCAGATCCAGCACCTGCCCGATCTCGACCTCGCGCTGCATGGTGAGGAAGGCCTCGTCGATGGCATCCGTGTTGGCAAGGCCCCGCGAGGCGCGGCGCGCGATTTCGATGCACGCGGTGGCCAGGATGTCGCCGAGCATCAGACCGAGACCGCGGCCGATGACCCCGCTGTGCACGGCCTGTTCGAGCGCACGGTGGGCGGAGGGCTTGCCGCGGCGCAGGTCGGACTCGTCGATGATGTCATCATGCACCAGCGCGGCCGTCTGAAACACCTCGATGGCACAGGCGAGGTCCACCATCGAACGGCGTGCGTCGTCGTCGGTTCCGGAGACGGATGAACCGGGGAGGTCGGTGCGCAGCGCGTCGAACGCGGCGAGCGTAAGCAACGCGCGCAGTCGTTTGCCTCCCTCGCTGGAGGCCACTGCCTGATCGATGACCTGCCCCATCACCGGTCGCAATGCGCCGGCCACTTCGCCGGTGGCGGGCGCGTCCGTCAGTTCGCGCACCAGTTCGGCGATGCGCGGTTCGATGATGGCAAGGTCATGATCGGTTGTCCACATGCCTCTAACTTATCCACAGGGTATGGAGAACACAAGAACCGCCGAAAACCGGGGGAGCGGGAGCTGGAACCACATGCCCAGTTTTTCACGGGTGCCGCGCCCCTCCTCCCGCATAGTGGAGGTCACGCCCATCCGGGCGGGCGGATGCGCGTTTCACCGGCGAATCGCGAACGAATCATCGGCGACCGACCGCATCCGCGTAACCATCCATCGCACATCGCGGCCGCCGAAGGCCGCCATAGTCAAGGAGGACGAACCATCATGCCCACACATGCAGCACGAACACGACGACGGACGCACCCGCCCGAGATACGCGATCCGCACGATCTGCGCGCCTGCGAATGCCCCATGGCGGCGATACGGGAGGAATCGTACGACGACGAATACGACGGGCAGTATCACGGACCATGCGCCGCGGGATTCGTCCTGGAGCACGGCGAAGGCGACGGCATCCCGCCGTTCGACTACGACGAACTGGAGGAACTCGCCCTCCGCTTCCGCGAGGACCGCAGGACGCGCGGCATCCAGGAAGCCAACACCGATTGGGTGTCCGGCCCGCTGGACGAATGGCTCGACGGGCTCGACGGCGACCGGTGCCCGGATCGCGCCACGCTGATGGCCTTTGCGGCAGGCATGCACGAGACGCTGGCGATCCGGGACGCGCTCATCCTCTCGCTCGTGGTGGATGAGCGGCATTGCCCCAAGAGCCAGCTCATGGAATTCGCCGCCAGACCGCACCGGGCGCGCACCAAGAAGGCGATGGGCCGCCTGCTGACCTGGGCGTTCGAGGACGAGGGGCTGGTGCCGGACGAGGACCGATGCCGCATCGGGGTGGACATCCTGCTCGAGATGGCCGTGGCCTCGCCCGTGCCGTACTGCATCCAGCCGCTGGCCGTGGTGTCGTACGTACTGTGGTGGCTCGGGGACCCCAAGGCGGCGGTGTTCGCGCTGCAGTGCCTGCTCTTGGATGAGGATTGTTCGCTCGCGGCGATGATCTTCTCCGCATCCGATCGGGGCATCGCGCCCGCATGGTGCAAGGCGCGAACCCTTGCCGCAGGCCGTTAGGAACGTTCCGAACGGCCCGCGGAGGGCGTGAACGCGCGGCGGGGATAACACGTCGTGAAACGTGTCGGTGGGAATAATCGTCCGTGGAAGGTGGTTTACTCACATAGTTGACGATTTGCCCTTGCCAGAAGTGTGCCCATGTGGTATATGCGCTTCACGGCGAGAGATCAGGAGGAGCAAGTTTTGGCCACGAAGGAAACGACGGCAACCAAGCAGGCAACCGAATCCAGCGAAGATACCGGAAAGAAGGCCAGCTCCAAGACCGCCGCGCGCAAGCCCTCCACCAGGAGGAAGTCCACCAAGACCGAGGCCGCCAACGGCCCGGCCAAGAAGACCGCGCGCAAGTCCGCCGCCAAGAAGGCGAAGGACGAGGACATCATCAAGGACGAGGACACCCAGGCCGACGACGAGCTTGACGCCGACGCCGACGTGGATGACGCCGACCTTGACGTGGACGATCTGGACGAGGATCTGGACGACGTTGACGCCGATGACGACGACCTCGATGAGGACGGCGACGACGCGGACGAGGATCTTGAGGACGAGGAAGACGAGGACGAAGAGGAGTCCCAGCCCAAGACCCCCGAGGCACCCAAGGAAAAGGGTGCCTACGTGGTCTCCGACACGGACGACGATGACGAGAACATCATCCCCGCGGGCAACCCGAAGCGCCGTGTGATCGCCGCCGGCGCCACGGCCGACCCGGTCAAGGACTACCTGAAGCAGATCGGCCGCGTGAGCCTGCTGAACGCCGAGCAGGAGGTGGACCTCTCCGAACGCATCGAGGCCGGCCTGTACGCCCAGCACCTGCTGGACACCCAGTCCGAGGGCATGGAGTTCAAGCGCAAGCGCGAGCTCAAGTGGGCCGCCGCCGACGGCAAGAAGGCCAAGGACCACCTGCTGGAGGCCAACCTGCGACTCGTGGTCTCCCTCGCCAAGCGCTACACCGGCCGTGGCATGCTGTTCCTCGATCTGATTCAGGAAGGCAACCTGGGCCTCATCCGCGCCGTCGAGAAGTTCGACTGGAAGAAGGGCTTCAAGTTCTCCACCTACGCCACCTGGTGGATTCGCCAGGCCATCACCCGAGCCATGGCCGACCAGGCCCGCACCATCCGCGTGCCCGTGCACATGGTGGAGGTCATCAACAAGCTTTCCCGCGTCCAGCGCCAGATGCTGCAGGATCTCGGCCGCGAACCCACGCCGGACGAGCTGGCGCGCGAGCTCGACATGCCGGTCGAGAAGGTGCAGGAAGTGCAGAAGTACGGCCGCGAGCCGATCTCCCTGCACACCCCGCTCGGCGAGGACGGCGATTCCGAGTTCGGCGACCTCATCGAGGACACCGACGCCATCGCCCCGTCCGACGCGGTCGCCTTCTCCCTGCTGCAGGAGCAGTTCAAGCAGGTGCTGGAGACCCTGTCGCCGCGTGAGGCCGGCGTCATCAAGATGCGTTACGGCCTTGAGGACGGCCAGCCCAAGACCCTGGACGACATCGGCCGCGTGTACGGCGTGACCCGTGAGCGCATCCGTCAGATCGAATCCAAGACCATGTCCAAGCTGCGCCACCCGTCCCGTTCGCAGACGCTGCGCGACTTCCTGGATCAGTGACCGTGAGCTGTGGCTTCCCCTTCGGCGGGAAGCCACAGCCATATAGAACTCAGAAACAAAAGGACCTATGGCCACAGAAGAATACGGCGCGAAGGATCTTGCCGTCCTCGAAGGCCTCGACGCGGTACGCAAGCGTCCTGGCATGTACATCGGCACCACCGACTCGCAGGGCCTCATGCACTGCCTGTGGGAGATCATCGACAACTCGGTCGATGAGGCTTTGGCGGGCTTCTGCACGGACATCACCGTCACCCTGCACACCGACGGCTCGGTGGAAGTGGCGGACAACGGCCGCGGCATCCCGGTGGACAAGGAGCCGAAGACCGGCCTGTCCGGCGTGGAGGTGGTGCTCACCAAGCTGCACGCCGGAGCCAAGTTCGGCAACTCGTCCTACAACGCGGTCGGCGGCCTGCACGGCGTGGGATCCTCGGTGGTCAACGCCCTGAGCTCGCGACTCGACGTCGAAGTGGACCGCGACGGCAAGACCCACCACATGGCCTTCCACCAGGGTCATCCCGGCGTCTACACGGACGCCGACCCGGCCAACCCGTCGCCGGATTCGCCGTTCAAGCGCACCCGCAAGAACCGGCCCACCGAACTGGAGATCACCGGCAAGGTCTCCCCGAAGACCACCGGCACGCGCATCCGCTACTGGGCCGATCCCGAGATCTTCAACAAGACCGCCGAATTCTCCTACGAGCAGCTCGTGGACCGCGTGCGCCAGACCAGCTTCCTGGTGCCCGGTCTGAAGATCACCATCGTGGACGAGAACGTGCCGGAGACGGCCGCGGCCGAGTCTGCGGGCAATGCAGGTACGACGACGCCCGCTGCCGTGGACGACGGTACGGATGCCGCGGCGGCCGCGTTCGGCGGCGTTGCCGAAACCGATGATGCGGCCGGCGATATCGAAGCCGATACCATCGAAAACGATGCCGCCGAGAACGGCATCGCCGAAAACGGCGACGAGGACTTCTCCTTCGGCCCGGTCGGCGAGGTCGCGGACGGTGCGTTCGGCGAACAGCCGGCGCATCCGCGCGTCGTGGAATTCCGCCACACCGGCGGCGTGAAGGACTTCGTCGATTTCCTGTCCAAGGGCGAACCCATCTCGGACATCTGGCGCATCCAGGGCGAGGGCACCTACAAGGAGGAGACCCAGGCCGTGGGCGAGGGCGGCGAACTGCACGCCCAGGAGATCGAACGCACCTGCGGCATCGACATCGCCCTGCGATGGGTCAACGGCTACGACACCACCATCCGCAGCTTCGTGAACATCGTGGAGACACCCGGCGGCGGCACGCACGTGGACGGCTTCATGAACGCCATCACCAAGCAGATCCGCAAGGCCGTGGAGGACAACGCCCGCAAGCTCAAGGTAAACCTTAAGGACAACGCCATGAGGGTCGAGCGCGACGACATCCAGGCCGGTCTCGTGGCCGTGGTGACCGCCCGCGTGGCCGAACCGCAGTTCCAGGGCCAGACCAAGGACGTGCTCGGCACCGCGCAGGTCAAGCCGATCGTCACCAGGCTCACGGACAAGCAGTTCGGCGAGATGATCACCGGCTCCAAGCGCGGCTACAAGGAGCAGTCCGGCCGCGTGCTGGAGAAGATCGTTGGCGAGATGCACGCCCGCATCCAGTCGCGCAAGGCCAAGGAGGTCACGCGCCGCAAGAACGCGCTCGAATCCGCCTCGATGCCGGCCAAGCTGTCCGATTGCCAGCCCGGCAACGACGACATCGCCGAACTGTTCATCGTGGAGGGCGACTCCGCACTCGGCACCGCCAAAGCCGCGCGCAATGCCGGCTTCCAGGCGCTGCTGCCGATCCGAGGCAAGATCCTCAACGTGCAGAAGGCCTCCATCACGCAGATGCTGTCCAACAAGGAGTGCGCGGCCATCATCCAGGTGGTGGGCGCCGGCTCCGGCCAGAGTTTCGACATCGAACAGTCGCGCTACCACAAGATCATCATGATGACCGATGCCGATGTGGACGGCGCGCACATCCGCATCCTGCTGCTCACGCTGTTCTACCGGTACATGCGCCCGCTCATCGAGCACGGGTACGTGTACGCGGCCGTGCCGCCGCTGCACCGCATCGCGCTGACCGGTTCGCACAAGGGCGAATACCTGTACACGTATTCGGACGACGAACTGGCCACCAAGCTCGCGGACCTCGACCGCAGGCACATCGGCTACGCGGACGACATCCAGCGGTACAAGGGTCTGGGCGAGATGGACGCCGACCAGCTGGCGGATACCACCATGGACCCGCGCACGCGCATGCTGCGCCGCATCCGCATGGAGGATGCCGCCCAGGCCTCCGAGATCTTCAGCCTGCTCATGGGCGACGACGTGCCGCCGCGCAAGCAGTTCATCGTGGACAACGCGGACGACTTCGACCGCTCCAAGATCGATACGTGATATCCGCAGTGCGAAGGAATCGGGCCGTGCATGAGCGCGGCCCGATTTGTTAGGCTCTGTTAACCAAGATTGACATTGGCTCTTATATTCTCGGCTCCCCTTGTCAGGGGAGCTGTCGGCGAAGCCGACTGAGGGGTAGTCGGACATGGATTCATGTCAATCTTGGTTTAACAGAGCCATTTGTTACCCGCACGTCACATCGCCGCTCGGCACCTTGCCGTCGGTGAGGAAATCGTCCACGGTCTCGGCCACGCAGGAATTCGTGTACGTGTAGGCGGTGTGCCCCTCGCCCTTGTAGGTCAGCAGCACGCCGGATTGAAGCAGTTTCGCCAGATTCACCGCCGACTGGTACGGTGTCGCGGGATCGCCCGTGGTGCCCACCACGAGGATCGGGGAGGCGCCGGGAGCGGAGTAGTCGAGCTTCTCGATTCCCGAACGGTCCTGCTTCAGGGCCTCGCACCCGATGTTCCCGTACGTCATGAACCGGCCGAACGTGGGCGCCTTCTCGTCCAGCTCTTTGGCGATCCGCGCCTGCTCGGCCATATCCGACGTGGGCGGGTCGTCCAGGCAGTTGACGGCCAGATTGGCCTCCATCGAATTGTCGGTGTACTTGCCGTTCTCCGACCGTCCCAGATACGTGTCCGCGAGGAACAGCAGGGTATCCGCCTTGCCGGTGTCCTTGAGCTCCTTGAACGCCTGGGTCAGGTACGTCCAATTGTCCTCGGAGTAGAGCGGCATGATGACGCCGTACATCATCGTGATGCTGTTCACCTTCTTTCCGTCCGATGTGGGCCAGGGGCTCATATCCGCCTTCGCAAGCCACGATTGGATCTCCTTGGTCGCCTGGTCCGTGTCCATGCCCTTGAACGGACAGGAATCGTCGTTCCCGATGCAGTCGGTGAGGTAGGAGGCGAGCGCCTTCTCGAATCCCACGGCCTGCTCGATGGTGGAGGTGGCCGAGTCCTCGGTGGGGTTGATGGCGCCGTCGAGCACGAGCCGGCCCGTCTGCTTGGGGAACAGAGCCGCATAGGTGGAGCCGATGTACGTGCCGTATGAGAACCCGAGGTAGTCGAGTTTGGACCGGCCCGCCAGGGCGCGCAGCATGTCGAGGTCTCGGGCCACCGACTGCGTGTCCACATGGTCGATGATGTCGCCGCTCGATGTGCGGCAGGCGTCGGCGAACCGTTGCGCGATCGCGTGGCTCTGGTCGATGTTGTCCGCGGTGATCGGGTCGGCGAGGAAGTAGTCGTCCAGCAACGTCGTATCGGTGCCGCAGGTGATGGGGGTGGAGTCGGCCACGCCGCGCGGGTCGAAGCCGATGATGTCGTAATGTTCGCGCAGATCGTCGGTGGCCGTGTATTCGACGAAGTCGTTCAGCCAGTCCGCGCCCGAGGCGCCGGGGCCGCCCGGATTGACGAACAGGGTGCCGGTCGCGTAGTCCTCGGCGAAACGGATGGCGGCGTGCAGTTCGATGGGCTTCGAGTCCGGATCGGACCAGTCGGACGGCGCCTGGAACGTGGCGCAGCCGTCGCCCTGATCGCAGGATTTCCACACGTACTGCTGCGTGTAGTACTTGTCGAACGCGGCGCTTACGGAATCGGGGCGGGCCGCTGGTTCCGGCGGCGGCGTGGCGCTGTGCACGGTGTAGCCGTCAGTGGTGGAACCGTATTCGCCGGCCGAACGGATGAGCTGCGCCACGCCTTTGGCGATGCCGAAGATGATGGCGATGTTGAGCGCGACAGCCACCAGCAGCGCGATCGTGATGACCAGCCATGTGGGCATCCTCCTGCGTGGTCGGTTCGGCGGCATCCCCTGCATCGGCGGCAGCTGCGGGCCATAGCCCGGGGGAGTGCCGTACGGGGTGCCCGGCCGGGCCTGGTACCGTTGCCGGGGCCGCGCAGGCCGCCCTGGATCATATGGGGAATATTGCGGCTGCTGTGGGGTGCTCATACATCCAGTCTAGCCTTGCGATCGGGATTGCCTTGGTTCCCGGAGTGATCGTACCTGACGTGAGCGCGCTTAAGGGCGGCCGTGGAATGGGCCGGATTATCACGGGGGTGCGCACTCGCCAAGGGGGATATGTACGTTCGTCCGCGTGTTGCTAATGACCGTTTGGTAATCTGGTGACATCGTTATCACAACGTCGTTTGCGATTGTCTGCATCACCGTCGGAATCGGAGGGATCGAACCATGGCCAGTCTGCTGCTTGCCGTGATCTACGTGGCGTTCATCAGTTTGGGATTGCCTGACGCCTTGCTCGGCGCGGCATGGCCCACCATGAGCCAGGACCTGTCCGTGCCGGTCTCCTGGGCGGGCGGCATCTCCGCGGTGATCTCCATGTTCACCATCGTTTCGGCCTTGCTGTCCGACCGTATGACCCTGCGGTTCGGCGCGGGCCGCGTCACGGCTGTTTCGGTGGCGCTGACCGCCATGGCGCTGGCCGGATTCTCCGTGGCCCCGAACTACTGGGTGCTGATCCTCATCGCCGTGCCCTACGGCCTCGGCGCGGGCGGCGTGGACGCGGCGCTCAACAACTATGTGGCCGTGCACTACGAAAGCCGCCACATGAGCTGGCTGCACTGCATGTGGGGCGTCGGCGCCTCCATCGGCCCCTACATCATGGGCTTCGCGCTCTCGGGTGGTCAGGGCTGGCCGTGGGGCTACCGGTACATCGCCATCCTGCAGGTGATTCTGACCGTGGTCCTGGTGCTGAGCCTGCCGCTGTGGAAGTCCCGCAAACGCACGGCTGCGGAGGCCACGACCGATGAGACGAAGGGGGCTGGTACGGGGGATGCCGCCGGAGCCGAACGCAAGCCCCTGGGCGTGGCTGGCGTGCTCGCCATCCGCGGCGCCAAGGAGATCCTCATCATGTTCTTCTGCTACTGCGCCATCGAAACCACCGCGGGTCTGTGGGCCTCGAGCTACATGGTGCTCCACGGCGGCGTGGACAAGATCACCGCCGCCAGCTGGGCCAGCCTGTTCTACGTGGGCATCACCGTGGGACGCGCGCTCTCCGGATTCCTGACCATGAAACTCGCCGATCCGGCGATGATCCGACTCGGCCAGGTGCTGGTGCTCGCCGGCATCGTCACCATGCTCATCCCGCTGCCACACCACCTCGGCATCGTGGTCGGTCTGGTGGTGGTGGGACTCGGCTGCGCGCCGATCTACCCGTGCGTCATCCACTCCACGCCCACATACTTCGGCGAGGAGAACTCGCAAGCCATCGTGGGCGTGCAGATGGCCTGCGCCTACATGGGTTCGCTGGTCATGCCGCCCGTGTTCGGCCTCATCGCGCAGTACGTCACCATCGCGCTCTACCCGTGGTACCTGCTGCTGTTCCTCGTGCTCATGACGGTCATGCACGAGCGGCTGCGCAAGCTGCGCGGCTGATTCCCCGCGTGCGTCTCCGGCCGACCTTCAGCAGGCTTTCGACCGATTTCGCGGACCGGTCGAAAGCCTTGGAATTCCAAGCGGATTCGGCCTTTGGCCCATCCGCCGACTATGCTGGGCAACCATGGAGAACAGTGAAGAGCATGAACAGATGCCCGAACCGGTGCGCGATCGATTGGAAGCACTGAAGAAGGCAACCGGTTCCGTGATCGTGGTCGGATCCATGAACGCCGACTACACCGTGACCACCAAACGACTGCCCGGTCCGGGCGAAACCGTCAACGGCGGCGCACTGAAGGTGCTGCCCGGCGGCAAGGGCGCCAACCAGGCTTCCGCCGCCGCAAGGCTCGGCGCGAACGTCCAGCTTCTGGGCGCGGTGGGCGATGACGCGAACGCGGACTTCCTGCTGAGCAAGCTGGACGAGGCCGGCGTGGACACGGCGGACATCCTGCATGTGGAAGGCCCCAGTGGCACCACGCTCATCACCGTCAGCGCCGAAGGCGAGAACACCATCGTCTACTCGCCCGGCTCGAACGCCAAGGCCTCCGCGGGCTACGTGCAGTCCCACCGCACCACCATCGCCGAATGCTCGGTGCTGGGCCTGTGCCTCGAAAGCCCGATCTCGACCGTCATCGCCGCCGCGCAGACCGCGCACGACGCCGGCGTGACCGTGCTGCTCAACGATTCGCCGTTCATGGACGAACTGCCGCACGAACTGGTCGAGGCCACGGACATCCTGCTCGTCAACCAGCATGAGGTGGCCCAACTGCTCGGCCTGCCGGACGAGAACGTCGACGAATTCGACTGGTACGAGATCGTCTCCCGGTTCGCCGACTACGGTTTCGGCCGCGCCATCGTGACGCTCGGCGCCTCCGGATCCATCGTGATCGAGGACGGCCGCTGGCACCGCGTCTCCGCCGTGCAGGTGGACGCCGTGGACACCACCGGCTGCGGCGACTCGTTCATGGGCACCGTGCTCGCCAGCCTCGCCGCCGGATACACGCTGTTGCAGTCCGCGCAGATCGGCTCCTACGTTTCCGCGTACGCCGCCACCAAGCTCGGCGCGCAGTCCGCGTACGGCACCGCCGATGAGGTCATCGCCTACTTCAGCTGAGTCGGTTGCTTTCCGAGATGCTATTGCATCTTGCCCTGATATAGCTTTCTTGGCTCCCCTTGTCAGGGGAGCTGTCGGCGAAGCCGACTGAGGGGTAGTCCGACAGGATTCATATCAAGATTGTTTTGACAGAGCTTTTCTGTCAGTGTTGTGGCTCTGACTTCTGATGGGAAGTCGGAGCCGTGTTGTTTGCACCCTTTGATACAATCGAACATATGTACGAAAGTCTGCGTCTGTTCGCCGAACCCACCCGCACGTGGTTCGAGCACGCCTTCGGCGAGCCCACCGAAGTGCAGACACAGGCCTGGCCGGCAATCCGCTCCGGCGGCAACGTGCTCGTCATCGCACCCACCGGCTCCGGCAAGACGCTCGCGGCGTTCCTCTCCGCCATCGACCGTCTGATGACCGCACCGCAGCCGGAGCGTAGCCGCAAAGGCGTAAGGGTGCTGTACATCTCGCCGTTGAAGGCCCTGGCCGTGGACGTGGCCAAGAACCTCGAACGGCCATTGGCGGGTATCGCCGCGGAATGCGGGGCGAGAGGGCTCGCGGCCCCGAACATCACCATCGCCACCCGGTCGGGGGATACCACCGCGCAGGAGCGGCGGCGCATCGCCTCGCATCCGCCGGACATCCTCGTCACCACACCGGAGTCGCTGTACCTGCTGCTCACCTCGAAGGCCGGGCGAATCCTCTCCACCGTGGACACGGTCATCGTGGACGAAATCCACGCCGTTGCGGGCACGAAGCGTGGCGCGCATCTGGCGCTGAGCCTCGAACGTCTGGAGGCACTGATCGCCGAAGCCCATCGGAAGACCTCTGTGGACCAGGAGGAAGCGGGGGATACCACCGACTTCCATCTGCAGCGCATCGGCCTGTCCGCCACGGTGAATCCGCCCGAGGAGGCCGCCCGCTTCCTGGGCGGAGGCCGGCCCGTCACCATCGTCAATCCGGGAGGACGTCCGGCGATGGACCTGCGCATGGTCGAACCATTGGAGAACATGCGCGATCTGCAATCCGTCAACGTCAAACAACGTGCGGGCGGAACGGACGCCGAGTCGCGTGCCCTGCCGCATATCAGCGGCGTCACCCCGGCCATGCAACGGCTCGCCGAGCGCAAGGGCATCGTGCCCTCCGGCGATCGATCTGATACGGACACGACCGTCAAGGCCGGTTGCCTCGGGGATTCGTCTCCGGATTCCGCCGATGTGCCTGCACATGGAATCATCGATGATGGCGATTCCTCCGCGATTGTCGGTGCACGCGGCGACCGTACGTCGGGCTCCATCTGGCCCGTGGTGGAACGCAACATACTGGACGAGATCCTGGCCCACCACACCACGCTGGTATTCGTGAATTCACGCGGTGTGGCCGAGAAACTCACCGCACGGTTGAACGACATGTACGCCGAAAGCGTGCATGGGAACATGGGGGAGCGGACGGCGGACAACGATGCGAAAGATTCCGTCGGTGATGCGTGGGGCATTGCCTCTCCCGAAGGTCGAGAGGGATTCGCCGCGCATTACGACGCCGTGGTGGGATCCACCACCATGCTGGTCGGCTCCCATACGGGCGACGACGTCATCGCCATGGCGCATCACGGTTCGGTCTCCAAGGATCGTCGCAAGATGATCGAGGAACGGCTCAAACGTGGCGAACTGCGCTGCGTGGTGGCCACATCCAGCCTCGAACTCGGCATCGATATGGGGTCGGTCGATCTGGTGATCCAAGTGGATACGCCGTTGTCCGTGTCCTCCGGATTGCAGCGCGTGGGACGTGCCGACCATCAGGTGGGCGGCGTCTCGCACGCCCTGTTCTACCCATTGACCCGAATGCAGATCGTCACCGGCGCGGCAAGCCTGGAATCGATGATCGCCGGGGACATCGAACCGCTCGCCATCCCGCGCAACCCATTGGACATCCTGGCCCAGCAGACCGTGGCGGCCGCGTCCATGCACAACCTCGACGCGGACGAATGGTATGCCACCGTCCGCCGTTCAGCGCCATTCGCCGCACTGCCGCGCGACATGTTCGACGCGGTGATCGGCATGATGTCCGGCGCGTACAACACCGAGGACTTCTCCGCGTTCCGTCCGCGGCTCATGTGGGATCGTCAGGAGGACGTCATCTCCGCGCGTCCCGGTGCGCAGAAGATCGCGGTGACCTCCGGTGGCACGATTCCCGACCGCGGTCTGTACACCGTGGTGCTCCCCGAAGCCGACGCCGGCAAAGGGCAGCGGCGCGTGGGCGAACTGGACGAGGAGATGGTCTACGAGTCGCGCGTGGGGGATGTGATCACGCTCGGCACCTCCACCTGGCAGATCCAGGAGATCACCCGCGACCGCGTGGTGGTGACCCCGGCCCCCGGCCGTACCGCGCGGCTGCCCTTCTGGCATGGCGAAGGCGCCGGCCGTGACTACGGTTTCAGCCGCACCATCGGTCGTTTCCTGAGAGAGACCACCGCGGGACTTGTTCCCGTCTCCGGCTCCTCGGAAACTGTGCACTCATCGGTTCGTTCCTCTTTTGTTTTCCCTCTGGAGGACCGAGCCGTGGAGTCGTCCACTCCTTCTTCATCTGGCTCCCCGCGGGAGGGCCGAGCCGTGGAGTCGTCCACTCCTTCTTCATCTGGCTCCCCGCGGGAGGGCCGAGCCGTGAAGCCATCGGTCCATTGGACTGATGGTAGGCAAGGGCGAGACGATAGTCGAGCCAGGAATGTGCAGGCGCAGTCTGTCGATATTCGCCGGACGGCGACTGGGGGGAGGTTTACTGGCTTCACCGCAACGATCGAACGTCGCCTCCGTCACGATGGCCTCGACGACAACGCCATCGCCAATCTTGCCCACCTTCTCTCCGAACAGCAGGCCGCCACCGGCGTGGTGCCGGATGACCGCACCCTCGTGGTGGAACGCACCAAGGATGAGGACGGCGGCTGGCGCATCGTGCTCCTGAGCCCCTTCGGCCGCCGCGTGCACGAGCCGTGGGCCATGGCCATCAGCCGCAGACTCAACACCCGATACGGTTTCGACGGACAGGCCTACGCCGCTGACGATGGCATCGTGATTCAGCTGCCGGACGGCGAAGGCCATATCCCTGCCGCCGACCTGTTCCTCTTCGACCCCGAGGACCTCAAGGCGGACGTGGAACGGCAAGTCGGCGAATCCGTACTGTTCGCCGCGCGGTTCCGCGAATGCGCCGCACGATCCCTGTTCATGCCGCGCTCCGACCCCGGCCGCCGAGTGCCCCTCTGGCAGCAGCGACTGCGTGCCGCGCAACTGTTGCAGTCCGCCCGCACGGCCAGGAACTTCCCATTGCTGCTGGAAACCGCGCGAGAATGCCTCCAGGACGTCTATGACATGCCCGCCCTGAACGAGGTGATGACCGGGCTGGAAGCCGGAACCATCGCGGTCACGGACGTGGAGGCCGAATCGCCTTCGCCGTTCGCCGAGAACATCCTCTTCGGATTCGTGGGCGCGGTCATGTACCAGTACGACCAGCCGCAGGCCGAACGCAGCGCGCAGCTGCTTTCACTCGACCCGCAGGTGCTCGAACGATTGCTCGGCACCACGGACATGGCCCAGGTGCTGGATCCCGATGTCATCCGCGACGTCGAACGGGAACTGGGGGAGCGTACCTTCTGGAACGAACTCGCCTCCGACGACGTGACCGGCCGTGTGACCCGATACGCCAAAAACCATGGTCCCTTCACCGCCGAACGGCTCATCGCGGACCTTGGCATCAACGTCACGGACGCCGTGCACACTCTGGATACGCTTGCCGCACAAGGCGAACTGCTTCACGGCCATTTCATCGATGCCGTCGAATCCGCTGATGGGAGGTCCGGTGAACAGTCCGGTGAACAGTGGCTGCACAAGGACGTGTTCCGGCGCATCCGCTCGCGCTCGCTGGCCAAGGCCCGCAAGGCCGTCAAACCGGTGGAACCGAACGCCTACCAGATGTTCCTGCTCGATCGACAGGGCGTGGGGCCGGTCGGCGGAGAACGGTACGAGGGCGCGGACGGTCTCATGCGCGTCATCGAACAACTGGAAGGCGTGGCGTTGCCGGCAGCACTCTGGGAATCGGCCGTATTCCCGGCCCGCGTGCGCGACTACCAGCCCGCGTTGCTGGACGAATTGCTCACCTCGGGCGACGTGATATGGGTCGGGTCCAAAACAGGGGCCACCGGTGCGCTGGAGGCCGGGGAAGTGGCATTCCATCCTGTCGATTCGGTGTTGGTCGCCGAGGCGGATGATGCGGCCAACGGCCCGGCATCCCCGATGCCTTCCACCACCATGCCCGAGGCGATTCTCACTGCCTTGCAATCCGGCGGCGCATTCCATGCACGTCAGCTCATGGATGCGGCTAAACGCATCTGGAACGAGACCGCCGAACCGGACATCAACCCGGACACGGGAGAGATCATCCCGCAGGAGTGGAGCGAGCGGCAGTTCAAGGACGCCCTCTGGAGCCTGGTCTGGCAAGGCAAGGTCACCAACTCCGGTTTCGCACCCGTTCGTTCGTTGGTGATGGCGGGGCAAGGGGGCCGCCGGAAAACCACGGTCTCCCGCAGACGCGGACGAGTAGCGCCGATTCGTCGCGCAACCACAGATACGGCGTTATCTGGTCTGTGGTCACTGGTGGCTGCGGATACCGGCGGTGCCGTCTACGACGTTGATGGCGTGGGCGGTACCGATACGTATGCCGGCAACGAATCGCATGGCATCGAGCGTGACGGCGCTGATACGAAACGTGACGTTGCCGGACCTGAGTCACCGATAACCGTGCAATCGGTACGCGCACAAGCACAAGCGGAAGCGCAAACCGAACGTGCCCTGACTTTGGTCGAGGTATTGCTGGACCGTTACGGCATCATCGCCCAGCCGCTGATCGACCGGGCGGGCGTGCCGGGAGGCTATTCGGCGCTGTATCCCGTACTCAAGCGCATGGAGGAACACGGCAGGCTGGTCCGCGGCATGTTCGTGCGTGGATTCGGCGCGGCCCAATTCGCCGAGCGTGAGACCGTGGACGCCCTGCGTCATCCGTTGGAGCATCACGGCCGATCGGCCGTGGCATTGAGCGTGCTCGACCCGGCGAATCTCTTCGGTTCGGCGATTGACTGGCCATCGGTTCCGGGCGGTGCCACCAAACCGGTCAGACGCGCCGGGGCCTTGGTGGTGTTGGATGCTCAAGGCCCGGTGATGTACGCGGCCGTCAAATCCAAGCATCTGACTGTGTTCGATCATTCGTCTTCCGACGACATGGACGGGTCCCTGCGCAAGGCCGCCGCTGAACTGGCCTATGCGTTGAAACGCGACGGTGCCGGCTCGGTCACCTTCTCCGACATGAACGGAGAACCCCTGAACGCCCGGCACCCCTTCGCCCGCATCCTCCATCAAGCCGGCTTCGTCCCCGTTCCCCAGGGCATGCGCCTGTACTGACGTCGTCGCATAAAACAAAGCCAACCAAAAAGGGTCTTCCTGCCGAGGAGATTCCGGAGGAAGACCCATGTCACATGCCCCGAAGTGTCCGAATGGCTAGTACAGCTCCTCGAAGATCTTGCGCACGCGGGCGGCGTCGAGCGGCACGAAATTGTTGCGCATCAGTCGCGCCTGCGTGGTCATCACACGCTCCGTGAACTCCGGCAAATCCTCGCGCGTCACGCCGTACTCGTGCAGCGCCTTCTTCGGCAGCAGCTGGTTGATGAGCGCCTCCAGCTCGTCGTACACGTCGGCTACATCGCAATCGAGCAGGTCGGCGAGCACGGCGTTGAGCTTGGCGATCTCGCCGTCGGACTTGATCTCCATGTAATTGCGCAGCACACCGGTGAACATCGCATAGTTCGATTCACCGTGCGGCACATGATACTTGCCGCCCAACTGGTAGCTCAGCGCGTGCACGGCGGCGCAACCGCCCGTATCGAAGCTGATGCCCGCGTAATCGGAGGCGATGAGGAAGTCGTTCATCAGTTCGTTGCGCTTGGTGCGGCGTTTGCTGCTTCCGGCCGGGCCCGCGGCGACGATCGCCTTGTACCCGTTGACGATCATCTTCATGGCCTCATAGCCGAACAGGCGTGTGTACGGGGTGGAGTTGGGGGAGAGCGTGGATTCGACCGAATGCACGAGCGCATCCAGCGAGCTGGTCATGAACACGTGATCGGGCAGACCGTACAGCAATTCGGGGATGAGCACCGCGTGGTCGGCGAACATCTCCGGGCCGGCGATGCCCGCCTTGCAGCCGAGGCGCGTACGGTTGATGGCCGCGATCTCGGTGACTTCGCTGCCGGTGCCGCAGGTGGTGGGCACCAGCACCAGCCCGACCTTGCGCTTGAAGTCCGGCAGGTGGTCGATCACCTCATCGATGCTGGCACCGCCGGCCACGGCCACGATCTTCGACATGTCCATCACCGCGCCGCCGCCGATGGCGACGATACGGTCGTAATCGAACTGGCCGGCGTCCTGGATGATGGCGTCGATCATCACGTCGGTCGGCTCCTGATTGCCGTACTTGTCCACCAGCAGCACGTTCGCGCCGTTGAGATACGGCTTCAGGAAAGCGTCATGGATCATGCCGATGCTGACCACCAGGTCCGTGGGGCCAAGCTTGAACGCTTCGGCGAATTCCCTGACCGTGGCGAACTGGTAGATGTCCTTCGGTCCTACGGTGAGCATCTTCATGGTGCGATTCCTCCGTTGTGTTGTTGGTCTGTGCCCGGCCTTGGCCCGCGCTCGCAATGCCGCGCCTGCTGCGCTGCGTTGTCGTGCCGCTATGCCGTGGTATCGGGCGATGTTCTCGGATATCGCGCCCGATGCTAACCCCGTTTCATGTCCGCGATGTTGCGGTGCCTGGACGCTTGTTGTCTTGTCGCCGCTGCGTCGTTGGAGAGCATCTTTAATGACTGTTGTATGTACAAGTTCAGAGAGAGGAGCCGCCTATGAGCGATAATGTGCACCGGAACTACCGGCAGAAAACGTCACACTTACCAATCGGAAGTAGGACGTTTGGTCGGGCCGGCTGAAATTGGCTCACCGTGATGGTTGTCATTGCGGGGAAACGTGCTAGGTGAGACTATACAAGCCATATGCAGTCGATATATCACGGCAGGCATCGTTGCTCGGCTACAAGACGCATCGGCGGACGCTTCCGGGAAGCCTTATGTACGGATACATGCGCCAATGCAAGTGTTTTCATTAATTCAGCGTCGAGTGATGAGGGCGCAGTTTGCGCAGCCCGGGCACCCGTGACTGGCTGCGAATCCAGTCAGCGGCCTTCGGATCGATGGCTCGAGCAATCCAATCCAGATTGGCATACTGTTCGTCCAGATACTGGTTCTCGGCATCGAGATTATCGAGCATAACATGTTCCTGATGGGACAGACGATTGCGTAGGTCGCGCATCGTCTTGACGTGGCTTTCAAATATGGCGCGTTTACGGGATGGGTAGTTCGGCATGCCGCCGTTCGCCGGGTCGCGCAGCGCTTTCCATACGGTTTGCCCCAATCTGGATGAAAGTAGGAAGCACCACGAGCCAAGTGACATGTCGGCGATCACACGTCCTGGTGTGACTGGCTTGCCCGCATGCCGTATCTGACGTTCTATCTCGTCAACTGAGTTTTCGAAGCGCCTTGTCCTGGATGAGTTGAACCGGAATCGTGCGTCATCTTTGTACCAATCGTCATGTCCGCAGGCTTTGGCGAGACGAACGGACATGAAGTTGCGCAACAGCACCTCCACGTGCGCGATGTCTTCAAGCAGCGCCTTGGAAGTCCGTCCGTTCCACACGTACAGGTCGACCGCATCGCAGCCGGTGGCTTTCGCAGAACGCACATAGGTGTCCATGCGCTCGGTGGAAAACCAGTGTTGCAATTCGTTGAGCGAGACGGATTGACTCTCGAGCCTCATGATGGCTATACTACTAGCGAATGCCCCGGAAAGTCACTCATGCGAAACATCATGAAACCCCGGGGATTTTCTTTTCGCGGTGTCGATGCGGGGAACGGGCGTCCGGGCAGACTATCGTAAGTGATGAAGGCATTCCCTCATCACAAAGGAGTTATGACAATGTCCGAAACCACCGAACCAACCATCCCCGCGGAGGGTCGCGTCGCCGTTCTGACGGAGCCGAGGCACATCGACGTGCGCACGCTGCCGTTGCCGGAGATCAATGACGACGAGGTGCTCGTCCGGGTCGAGGGCTGCGGCATTTGCGGCACCGACCAGTCCGAATACCGCGCCGACCCGTTCGACTACGCGCCCATCGTGCTCGGCCATGAGGCCACCGGCGAGGTCGTGAAGCTCGGCAAGAACGTCACCACGGATTACTCAGGCAAGCCGCTCAAGGTGGGTGACAAGATCGTCACCGGCCTGCGCCCGTGCGGCCACTGTGCCATCTGCAAGCGCCGCGCCGACATGATTCACCTGTGCGAGAACGGCGAGATCCACGGACTGATGCCCGGCGAGGATCACTTCTTCAACGGTTGGTATTCCGACTACATGAAGTGCAATCCGGGTGCGGTGATCTTCAACGTCAACGACATGCCCGACCGCGACCTGCGCATTCTCATCGAACCGGCCGCCGTGATCGTGCACGCCGTGGAGGAGGCCAAGAAGATCTACGACTTCAAGCACGGCTCCCATGTGCTGGTCCAGGGTTGCGGTCCGATCGGACTGCTGCTGGTCGCGCTCCTCAAGACCTACGGCATCCGTAACATCGTGGCCGTGGACGCCAAGGAGGCCCGACTCGAGATGGCCAAGAGGCTCGGTGCTACCGCCACCGTGAACTTCTCCGATTACGATTCGGTCGATGCCGCGGCCGACGCCGTGCGAGAGGCCACCGAAGGCCTCGGCGCGGAGATGGGCTTCCAGTGCACCGGCTCGCCCGCCGCAGCCGCCGCCCTGTTCAAGTACATCCGCCGCGGCGGCTCCTACTGCGAGGTCGGCTTCTTCACCAACACCGGCGACGCCACCTACAACCCGCATCTGGACGTGTGCCAGAAGGAGATCAAGCTCACCGGCTCCTGGACCTACCAGGCCGGCGACTGGCTCGAGGCGCAGGAATTCCTCAAGGAGGCCAAGGACCGCGGCCTGCCCGTCATGGACCTGGTCACCAACGTGTTCCCGCTCGACCAGATCAACGAGGCCATGGAATACGCGCTGAGCATGCAGGGCCTCAAGATCGAGGTCGTGCCCGAACTGTGAGCGCGGATGCGGGCGCCTGCGATGCCCGCGGGTACCCGCACAGACGATGAATCCGTATAAGCCCGGCGACGGTTCAATCAAGCTTGGGCATGAACATGTCGTTTCCGGTTCCCGCAACAAAGGGGGCCGGAAACCGTCAATGTTGTTTGCGACCGACATGGTTCATTTAGGCTCGGCTGACCAAGGTTGGCATGAATCGTACTGGGTTGCCTCTCAGTCGGCTTCGCCGCCAATTCCTATGGCAGGGGGCGAGAAAAAAGACCGTATCGATTTGGTTGAACAGAGCCGAATCCATCGAAACAAAAGGAGCGATGATGACCGTACCCCAACGAGTGCTTGACATACTGCATTCCGGCGACGTATATCTCTGGGACGGCAAGCTGATGGACGCCGCGCAGCAGGAGCAGCGGGACATCATGCGCAAGACCAACGAGCTGCCCGCCGCCGACCCCGAACGGGCCGCGCTGCTGCGCGAATACTTCGCCGAAATGGGCAAGGACACGTGGATCGAACCGCCATTCCACGCCAACTGGGGCTGCTCGACCCATCTGGGCGACTACGTATACGTGAACTTCAATCTGACGCTTGTGGACGACGGCGAGGTCTTCATCGGCGACCACACCATGCTCGGCCCCAACGTCACGCTCGTAACCACCGGCCATCCGATCCGGCCCGACCTGCGCGAACGCCTCGCACAGTTCTCCGAACCCATCCATATCGGACGCAACGTGTGGATCGGCGCGAACGTGACCGTGCTGCCGGGAGTCAGCATCGGTGACAATTCCGTCATCGGCGCATGCAGCCTGGTCACCAAGGACATCCCCGCGAACTCGGTGGCGGTCGGCAGCCCATGCCGCGTCATGCGCGAGATCAACGAGCATGACAACGAGTACTACTGGCGAGACCGTCGTATCCCCGAGAATCTGTAGCGCCCGCCCATAGCTGGCCATCACCAGCAATAGTGCCGATGTGTGACCCGATCGGTTGGTCTTCACCAATAGCTCTGTTAGACCAAAATTGATATGAATTCCACTGGACTACCCCTCAGTCGGCTTCGCCGACAGCTCGTCCTGCAACCAACGACGAACTCCGTTCGCAGCCTACCGGCTCGGCTGCCGCCTCACACATCGCCTACAAACGGCTCTGCTGTTTGCATCACGGCGATGTCCTGACAAGGGTAGCCAAGAATAAGGGTTACGCCAATCATGGTTTAACAGAGCCTAGCCAATCGGCCTCAGCACGGTCGGATAACGACGGCGGCAGGAGACCACGGTCGCACCCATGACGACCAGACCGAAGACGAGCAGCACCACCAGCGACCACAGTCGGGAAACCGTGAACGTGAGCACCGTGAAGACGAGCATGGGTGCGGACGCCAGCATCGTCGCCAACGAGAGCGAGCCCATCGAGCCGGCATGCAGGGCGAGGTACAGCTGTTCGGCGGCGAAGGCCAGCAAGGCCGGGGACGCCACGACATAGGCCACCTGCATCACGTTGGTCGAGGCGTCGAGCCCAGCCCAAACCAGATACCCCACATTGGTGAGGGTCATGAACTCCGCGATGATCACCGGCAGCAGGCTCTTGGCCACGCAGTACCGCAACATCGAACGGCCGGAACTCCGCCAGCTCTCCAACGTGCCATCGGATCGCGGCACGGCATTGAAATCCATGGTGGCGGAATTGGAAAACAGCGTGCCGAACGCCAGTATCGAGGCGACGTATCCGTACCAACCGGCCAGTCCTTCCCCGAAAGACCATGCACCGTCGGCCGTGGCGGCATCCTGCGGGGAACCGACGGCCAACACGGCGACCACAATCGGTACGAACAGCCACATTCCCACGGCAGACGCCATATACAGCCGGCTTTTGCGCAACAGCGTCCAGTCTTTCCACAATATCGCTCTCATGGCAACCTCCTATCTGCCGGGTTTCGCCCAGTCACCTGCTCAGTCCGAAATCGACGTGAGCGCGGCCGCGGCCAAGCGTGGCGGCCTGCTTGAAATCGTCGATGTCGGCGAAATCCACGAGCCTGCAGTCCTTGATGAGATGCCGGTCGTCCAGGATGACCACGCGGTCGGTCACCTCCCAGCAGTAGTCGAGGTCATGCGTGATGGTCAGGATCGTGCGGCCGTCCGCCTTGAGCTGCTTCATCAGGTCGATGAGCAGCTGGCGGGTGACCGGATCCACTGCGTTGGTCGGCTCGTCCAGCAGGATGAGACGCGGATCGAACAGCATGCCCGCCACGATGCCCGCCCGCTTCTTGAGGCCGCTGGAGAGGTCTCTGACCTTCTTGTCGAGATGCTCGCCGAGTTCGAAGGCTTGGATCATCGGCAGCTGGTCGAGATGCCGCAGGTCGATGGGGTGAGGGTCGTCGTGCGTGGCGTAAAGCATCGCACGGAATTTCAGGTTTTCGCGGATGGTCATCGTGGGGGAGAGGTTGCCCGAATCGGTGAGCTGGAACACCTCGCGCATGGAATGGAACACGTCGGCGTTGATGGCGGCGGAGCCTCCCTGCGGCCGCAGCAAGCCGGTGATGACGCCGAACAGGGTGGTCTTGCCCACGCCGTTGTAGCCGAGGATACCCAACGACTGGCCGGCCGGCACGTCGAGATTGATGTGTTCGAGCACGGGCCTGTCACGTTTGTATCCGAAGGTCATGTCGGTGACTCGGATGGCGAGCGGCGGGCGCAAGGACGACGCGACCGAATCGGCGGTGATGCCGGACATGTCGGTGCCTATGGTTCCGGTCTGAGCATCGGCGGAGCCGTCGGCGCGCACGCCGGGAACGAGTGTGGTTGTGGTCATGATCAGTGCCTTTCCTTTGATGACAATCGACCAGAAATACAAGGCCAGTGAGGCCAGCGTCGGCGTGAAGGCCAGTACGATTCCCCGCGGTCCCGCGATGTTCGTGCGCAGTACGGGGGCGTCGAGATACGCGAACGTCATCAATGCCAGCGAGAGCGCGGTGATGGGGATGATCGCGTACGCCAGTTGCGCCGTAAAATACTGCCGGAGCGGCCGTCCGCAGGCGCGCACCGCAACGATGGTGCCGTTGCCCAGGTCATCGCGGATCGCATCGAGTGACAACGTTGGCGCAAGACCCATCGTGAGCGACAGGATGGCGAATTGCAGCATGGTGCCGCCCGCCTTCGCGTCCAGTCCCATTGGTGTGATGCCGGCGATGAGCAGCAGGGGCATCGTGATGCCGATGATGACGACGACGAGCATCGCCCCGTTATGACGGACCTGTTGCAGGTCCTTGTAGAGTACGGCTTTCATGTCAAGCCTCGATTCGGGTAAGCTCGCGCCAGGCCATGCGCGAAAACACGATTTCGGGCATGGCTTACGCAAGGGGTGTGGTTGTGGGATTCCGGAGCGTCCGAAACTATCCAGAGTGGACGCGCCTCTAGCAAATTCCGGACGTCGAATGGTGAATTGGCGTCGGTTTGCTGCTAGAACAAGCCACGGCCTAGCATCAAACGGACGCAAAATGGCTTCTTCACGTCGGTTTGCTGCTAGGAAGAGCCGGTAACTAGCATCAAACCGACGCTATCCGGCTGCCTGGCCGGCGACGATCTGCCGCAGCGCGGCCACATGCGACTGGAACGCGGCCTTGCCCTCACGGGTCAGCCTGACCCAGGTGACCTTGTACGCCTTACCGCCGTCGCCGGCCTTCTTGTCGAGTCGGACGTAATCATGGTCGGCGAGGGTCTTGAGATGCTTGGAACAGGTGGCGTCGCTGACGCCGAGCGTATCGCGCAGCACGTCGAACCGGACCGTGCCATAGGTGTCCAGCAACCCGCAGATACGAAGTCGCACCGGAGCGTGGATGACCTCGTCGAACACCGGTTCCGGGCTATCCGATGCCATGGCGCACCTCCGTATCCTGCTGTGGGGTTGTCCGCTGTTTCAGCGCGCGGACCGTCGCATCAAGCTCCCAGTACTCCGCCAACCCGTTGATCGCGGCGCCGATTGCGGTGACGGCCAGTGCGGACCACCATGCGTCGGTGACGTATCCCACGACCAGGGCGAGGACGGGCGGAATGAAGTTGAGGACGAACCGCACGGCAAGGATGGTCCGGTACCGACGGTTTGCGGCTACGGGCGCAGGCGGCAGCCATTGTACGGCGATGCCCTGCGCGTGGGCGGTGAGCGTCATCGCGGTGCACATCAACAGCATGGACGCCGCCAGCAACGCGAATATGATCCACGCGGAATTCCAGGGCAGGCGGAATCGGCCGAGATAGGCTTGCGGGATCAGCCAATACGTCAGGGTGAGCAGACCGTATACCGCGGCCACCCAGATGACGGTCGTGACGCGCATCCGGTCATAGGAGCCGGCGAGCTTCGAACGGTCCGAGTCCAATGCGGTCAGGGCATCCAGCGCATCCAGGGCATCCGCCGTGTCCGCCATGCCGGACCTGTCCTGCGCGTCCGAGGCACTTTGCTTTCGCAGGGCGTCGGCGTCGAGCCGATGCGACCCATGTGCTCCCTCGCCGGTGCCCGGTGGCGTAACCCGCATATCCGTCACGATGGCCTCCTTCGCCGGGTTCATGGCCGGGCTGCGGCACATGCCGCAACCAAACCTCTTTCCGTTACGGAAAACAATACTACTTTCCGAAGTGGAAACAAGTTATGTGACGGTGAATTCCTCCAGGCGCTACCGGATGCGCCAGTTGGAGCCGCGCTGGGTCATGATGAGACCGGCGCGGGTGAGCTTCTGATCGAGCGTGTACAGCGCGTTGCGCAGCAATCCCTGCTGCTCGAAATACGGGCCGCCCACCAGTTTGACCAGTTCGCGGGTGTTCACGAACGCGCCATTGGCCTTCACCAGCGCCTCCAGCAGACTGAACTCCAGACGCGAAAGCGTGATCGGACTGTGCGTGGAGGCATAGTACGCCCTGCGGTTGGTGGTGTCCAGCGTGAGATTGCCGCGGATGATCAATTCGGGGGAGTCGGCTGCCAGCGCCGCCACATAGGAAAGCAGCTCGGTATCGGAGAACGGCTTCCTGAGCACCGCATCCGGCAGTCGGTCGTCATGGTTCGAAGTCCGGACCGACGATTGGCCCGTTTCGCAGACATTCGTGCCTGCGCCCGGAGCATCTGTGCCCGGAGCGTCCGCGGCACCCGGATCGTCCGGGGAAGAAGCCGGGCCGTCATCCGTCGCCGTGCCGCGGACGGCCGGCACCGCATGCTCGATGGGCGCGTACTCGTCCGGCAGTGCCCGCCAACGATTGCCCTCGCCGGTCGCCTTGCTCATCGGCGTCGAGGTGAGCAGCAGGATCCGGATATCCGGCCGAGCGTCGCGCAGCGATTCGATGACCTGCGCGATTGGCTCGCCCAGCAGTCCCTCGTCCAGTACGACCGCGTCAAACGCCTCGTCCTCGATGGCGTCCAGCGCCGCGCCGCCCGTGCCTGCCGACTCCACCTCATGGCCCGCGCCGAGCAGCGTGCCTCGAATCGCACGGGACAACGGGTCATTGGATACGGCGACCAACAGCTTCATCACGCACCTCCTCAACGCTTTAAGTGTAGGCCGGGGCATGATGAAAGCCGGAGCCCATGTTGAAGATGGACCCCGGCTTCAGTCGATTGTCGTCGGCGGCTCCCGGCAGAAACGGCAGACCTATCAGCCGATGAAAGCGATGGGGGAGGCGAGGTCCACGCCGGAACCGTCGCGGCGCATATCCGGCTTGGGCAGTTCCACCGGCGTTCCAGAGGAGGTCGAGGCCCGCAGCGGGTAGAGACCCACCCATGCCAGAATCAGCGTGTTCTGGCCCTTGAGGAAGCGCTGCGAGCGCACGCCGCCCGTTGCACGGCCCTTGGTGGGGTACATCTCCAACGGTGTCACCTTGGCGGCGCCGTTCTCGGTGCCGGGCAGGGCGTCGGAGTCGCCGGCCACGGTGAGCACCACCGCGCCCGAAGCCGCGGACATGCCGTTCTCGCCCTCCTCGTAGGTCCATGCCACCTTGCCGGCGGGCACCGCGTTGAACGCCATCACGCGGGCGCCGTCGGCGAGCTTGATGCCGGCCATGCCTCCTGCGGTACGGCCCTGCGGGCGCACGTTCTTCGCGTCGAAGGTGAGCAGCGAGGAATCGGAGGAGACGAACACCAGACGGTCGTCGTCCTCGGCCACGGCCGCGAACACCACCTCGTCGCCGTCCTTCAGGTCGATGACCGACCAGGAGTCCATCGTGGTCGGCGCCTCGCGGTTCCAGCGCTTGACCACGCCGTTGCGGGTGCCGATGGCCAGCGACGGCAGCGGCGCGGCATCGCCGACATCGGCGGAATCGCGCTCGCCGCCCGCATTGGAGCCGCTCGGCTGTTCCATGGCGATCGCCGTGACCACATGCTCGCCCGGAATCGGGTCGGTCGATTCGGTCATGCCGATCAGCTCGTCGGCGGAAACCCCGCCCTTGGCGGACAGGATGTCGGAGGCGGGCAGCGCCGGCAGGTCGACCACATGGGCTAGCACCAGTCGGCCCGCCGACGTGATCAGCGCGTACGTGGCCTGCGTGGACGTGGGGAAGATCGTGGTGATCTGGTCGTCCGACTGGCGCTTGTCGGACGCGGACCGGGCCTGGTACACGTCCATCGCGCTCGGCGTGGTGCGGGCGATCAGACCGGTGGCGCTCATCACCACCACGCACGGCTCGTCCTCGATCTTCAACGCGCCGGCCAGGGCGTTCTCCTCGCCGCTCTTCTTCGCGGCCTTGGTGGCGGCCTCGACATCGGCCTGGGCGGAGGAGATCGTGGTGGCGGCCTTGGCGGCCTCGAGCGCGGACTGGGAGACGCCGGAAGCGCCGGCACCATGCGCGGCCACCGGGGTGAGCGTGCCGTCCGGATCCACGTCCAGCAGCACCGTGCGACGCGGCGAACCCCACTTGGCCACTGCCTGGTCCATCTCGTCGGTGACCACCTGATCCAGCGCCTCGGCGGAGGCCAGGATGCGGGTGAGCTCCTCGATGCTCTTTTTCAGGTCGTCGCGTTCGGCCTCGAGCTCGATGCGGTTCATCTTGGTCAGTCGGCGCAGACGTAGATCCAGGATGTACTGGGACTGGACCTCGTCCAGGTCGAACACGGCCATCAGTCGGGTCTTGGCGGCGTCCGCATCATCCGAGGTGCGGATCACCTGGATCACCTCGTCGATGTCCAGCATGGCCAGCAGCAGGCCCTCGACCAGGTGCAGGCGCTCCTGCGCCTTCTTCTTGCGGTATTCGCTGCGGCGGCGGATCACCACGCGGCGGTGGTCGATCCACACCTGCAGCATCTCCTTCAAGCCCATGGTGTGCGGGCGGCCGCCCACCAGCGCCACGTTGTTCATGGCGAAGTTGTCCTGCAACGGCGTGTGCTTGAACAGCTGCACCAGCACGGCGTGCGGGTCGAAGCCGGTCTTGATCTCGATGACCAGTCGCGTGCCGTTATGACGGTCCGTCAGGTCGAACGCGCCCGAAATGCCCTCCAGCTTGCGGTTCTTCACGCCGTCCGAGATGCGTTCGATCACCTTCTCCGGACCCACCATGTACGGCAGTTCGGTCACCACGATCGCCTGCTTGCGCGCGGTGATGTGCTCCACGTGCGTGGCCGCGCGCGTGGTGAGCGTGCCGCGGCCCGTCTCGTAGGCCTCGCGGATGCCGTCGCGGCCGATGATCGTGCCGCCGGTGGGCCAGTCCGGCCCCGGCACGTAGCGCATGAGCTGTTCGAGCGTGGCCTCGGGATGCGCCATGAGGAACTTCGCGGCGTTGACCACCTCGCCGAGGTTGTGCGTGGCCAGGTTCGTGGCCATGCCCACGGCGATGCCCGAGCCGCCGTTGACCAGGAGGTTCGGGATGGCGGCCGGCAGCACGGTCGGCTCCTTGAGCTTGTTGTCGTAGTTCGGCGTGAAATCGACCGTATCCTCGTCGATGTCCGCGTTCATGCCGAGCGCCGCCGGGGCCAGACGGGCCTCGGTGTAACGGGAGGCGGCCGGACCGTCGTCCAGCGAACCGAAGTTGCCGTGGCCGTCCACCAGCGGCAGGCGCATCGCGAACGGCTGGGCCAGGCGCACCATGGCCTCGTAGATCGCGGAATCGCCATGCGGGTGGAGCTTGCCCATCACCTCGCCCACCACGCGGGCGGACTTCATGTATGGGCGATCCGGGTTCAGGTTCATCTGGCCCATCTGATAGACGATGCGTCGCTGCACCGGCTTCAGGCCGTCACGCGCATCCGGCAGGGCTCGCGCGTAGATCACCGAATAGGCGTATTCGAGGAAGGACTTGCTCATCTCCTCGTTCAACGGCGTCTCGACGATATGCTCCTTGACCGTACGCGGGTCATAGGTCTGCACGGACGGTTTGCGGTGTGATGCCATGAAACTCCCTTTCGAACGCGCCCCAGTTTAGCGTGCCGCATGGAATGGGACGCACGGCCGTCGCCGTCACGTCGTTCGCGTGCGCGGAACCCAAGGTTGGGGGGTGCGACTTGAATAGCAGACTATGAGTGTTGAGACGCCGGATATGGACGAACTGCTGCGACTGGTGCCCACCGCGACCTACGGGGACGGCATCCCCGACCGTGCCGCCGGCGGACGCGGGGGAGCGCTGCACCTGTCCGCCGTGCTGCCCGCACTGTCCGCCGCCATCGGCCATCCGACGCCCACCAAGGTCCATGCCGACCCCAAAGCCTGCCAGACCGCGCTCGGCCTGCCCTTCGTGACCTCCGCCATCGTGGTGCTCGTGGACGGGCTCGGCTACTGGAACCTCGCCATGCGACTCGGCCACGCGCCCTACCTGCGCTCGCTCATGAACGAGACCGCCAACCAGCGGCCCATCGCCACCTGCGCGCCCAGCACCACCGTGGCCGCCATGGCCGCATTCGGCACCGGCACCTGCCCGGGACTGACCGGCATGGCCGGATACACGCAGCTCGAGCCCGCCAGCCACAAGCTCATCCAGCTCATCCAATTCAAGGACGCGCTCGCCCCCAAGCCCGCCAACCCGCACATCCCCGTGCCCGCCATGATCGACCCGCGCTCCCTGCAACAGGAGGAGACGGTGTTCGAGAAGCTCGCCGCCCAGGGCGTGCGCGTCACCAGTTCGGGCCTGCCCAAGTTCGCCGGCTCGCCCCTGACCGAGGCGGCGTTGCGCGGCACCGACTACCAGCCCAACGTGACCCCGCGCGACCGTGTGCTCGCAGCCGCCCGCGCCGCCCGCCAGCCGGGCCTGACCTATCTTTACATCCGCGACGCGGACAAGGTGGGTCACAACTATGGCTGGGATTCCGAGAACTGGGTGGCCACGTTCGAGCACATCGACGCGCAGCTCGCCCTCCTGCATCGCAGCGCTCCCGCCGGCACGCTCATCGTGATCGTCGCCGACCACGGCATGGTCCAGACCGACCCGGACGGCCGCGTGGACATCGCCGCCGAACCCGAACTCTCCCAGGGCGTGGAACTGGTCGGCGGGGAGCCGCGCTCGCTGATGCTGTACGCTTCGCCCGGTGAGAGTGCCGAGGCGATCGCCGGACGTTGGCGGAACCGTCTGGGGGATATGGCCTTGGTCCGTACGCGCGAGCAGGCGTTCGCGGATGGCCTGTTCGGTCCGGTGGCCGATCGCGTGAGGCCGATGATCGGCGACGTGATCGTGCAGGCCACCGGTGCCGCGACGTTCGTGGATTCGCGCACGCAGAGCGACAAGGCCACCCGTTTGCCGAGCGTGCACGGATCGCAGACCATGCTGGAGATGGATATTCCCTGCCTGATCGATCTGGTGTGATCGGGCAGGAGGAATAGGACGGGATTTAGTCGCCGAAGAGGATTTCGTCCCAGCTGGGGACGGCGGAACGGCCGGAGCGGCGCTTGGCGGGTTTGGCCGGAGTCGTGTTCTCAGCCGTCTTGGTCTCGTCGGTGCTGGTCGCCGGGGCGGCGGTGATGCCTTCCGCGGCACCGGGCGCTGCCGGAGAGCCTTCGTTGGCGGCCCCCACAGTGGTGGGGGAGATGGCGGGCATCGAACCGGTCGTCGCGAAATCGATGGGCGGCATCGAACCGATAGACGAGGACGGAGCTGCACCGCCCGCAGCGCCGCCGGCGGCAGGCGTCGCGTTGCCGGCCGCTCCCGGAACGGCCGTGGCGCCGGCCTGAACGTCCGTCGGATGGGAGGCGGGCGTCGAACCGATCGGCGCGGCCCATGCGGACACGGCCCGTTCGATGCGCGCCGAGCGCACCGAATCACCGGGCAGCTCGGCCGTCACGGGGCGCAGTCCGGAATCGGCGGCGGGGGAACCGGGGTTCTGTTCGCCCAGAAGCTTGCGTGCCGCGTTGTTGAGGCACACCACGGAATTGTCGTGCATGTTCCACGTCCACTCGGCGTGGATCTCACGGCCGGCGGACGTGAAGATCGCCACGATGCGCCACGGTTCGAGACCCCGCCTCGTGGACTTCCACGTCACCGACTCCATGCCGATCGACGCGGAGGCCAGCGTGCGCTCCACCAGCTCGCTGATCGTGCGCACGCGGCTGTCCTTCGGCGCGGGCACGGTGAGGAACTGCTCGATGGCGTACTGCTTCTCGGTCTCCACGGCCGCGGAGAACCGGCGTACCAGCGTCTCGCTCAGGTGGTAGCGCTCGGCCACGCGCGCCGGGTCCGCGCCGGCGCGGATCAGCGACTGGATCTGGGAGATGGGCAGCGTGGCCTGCTGATGCGGCTGCGGGGCGCGCTGCTTCTCGCTCCGGACCTGCTTGGCCTCGAGGATCGCGCGTTCGAGCGTGTCGTCCACGCTGATGGAGAACTGTCGTCCGTCCACGGAAAACACGAGGTCTCCGGAGTCGCTGACGCGCACGAAACCGGCCTTTTCGGGCTGCTCACCAGGCATAGTCACACCGCTTTCCGTACCAAAACCAATACTTCTTTCAAGTATGCCCCACGTGTCGAACTTTACGAGTATTTCAAATCGTGTATCATGTCGCCGAGTACGGGCGCTACCTTAGCGTCGCGACAATTGCGAACACCTACGAAAGGACCATCATGGCTCAGGATTATGATTCCCCCCGCAACAAGGACGAGGACGAGGAATCGCTGCAGGCTCTGGGCAAGTCCGCGCAGAACTCCTCAAGCGACATCGATGATGATGAGAACGCCATCGCCGAGGACTACGAGCTGCCGGGCGCCGATCTGAGCAACGAGGACTCCTCCGTCACCGTGATTCCGATGCAGGGCGACGAGTTCGTCTGCTCCCAGTGCTTCCTGGTCAAGCACCGCAGCCAGCTCGCCTACACGGACGAGGACGGCCAGCCGGTGTGCGAGGAGTGCGCCGCCTGATGGCGTTCGACGAGACCTACAACGAGCCCGAGTCCACCGAGGTCCTGGTCAAGTCCCTGGACCCCGACCACCCCGCCCAGCTGCACTACGCCCACGCGGGTGACGCCGGCGCCGACCTGATCACCACAGTCGACGTGACCTTGAAGCCCTTCGAACGGGCGCTCGTACCCACCGGCGTGGCCATCGCCCTGCCCGCGGGCTACGTGGCGCTGGTCCACCCGCGTTCCGGTCTGGCTGTCAAGCAGGGCGTCACCGTGCTCAATGCGCCCGGCACCGTCGATGCCGGATACCGCGGCGAGATCAAGGTGCCGCTGATCAACCTCGACCCCGAGCACACCGCCGTATTCCATGCGGGCGACCGCATCGCCCAGATGGTGATCCAACGGTACGTCGAGGCCCGGTTCGTGCCGGCCGAGACGCTGCCCGGCTCCGACCGCGCCGAACGCGGGTTCGGGTCGACCGGCGTCGCGTCCTGAACCGCCGGACGTCCGCGAGGTTGCGTGCGGCCGGGTGATGACCGGCCGCGGACAGTCGCGCGCGCAATGCGCCGGTTCGCGGTTACAATGAACTTCACATGAGGGAGGTGACTGGCATGTCAGAGATTGATGGCGAGCAGTATGCCGCCCGCAAGCTGGGTTGTGAGATCAGCGCAGATCCTATCAATCCGCTCGAGCCGATCAAGAAGGTATGTGAGGCGCATCATCCGGGGGAGGACCTGTCCATCCTCGACCGTGCCTACCGTCGCGCTGTGATCCAGCATTCGGCGCAACGCCGCAAGTCGGGCGAGCCGTACATCATCCATCCGCTGGCCGTGTCCCAGATCCTAGCGGACCTGGGCATGGGCCCGGTGGTGGTGGCCGCGGGCCTCCTGCACGACACGGTGGAGGACACCGACTACACCCTCGACCAGTGCCGCGCCGAATTCGGCGACACCGTGGCCGGCCTGGTGGACGGCGTGACCAAGCTGAGCCAGCTGGAAGTGGGCGACTCGGCGCAGGCCGAGACCATCCGCAAGCTCGTGGTGGCCATGAGCCGCGACGTGCGCACCCTCGTGGTCAAGCTCGCCGACCGCGTGCACAACGCCCGCACCTGGCGTTACGTGAAGACCTCCTCCGCCCAGAAGAAGGCGCGCGAGACGCTCGACGTGTACGCGCCGCTGGCGAACCGTCTGGGCATGAACGCCATCAAGACCGAGCTGGAAGAGCTCAGCTTCAAGGTGCTCTACCCGAAGATCTACAACGAAATCGTGGTGCTGGTGGCCCGTCGCGCCGGCCAGCGGGACGTATACCTCAAGCAGATCCTGGCCGAGATCAACGAGGACCTCGACGAACAGCACATCAAGGCGTACGTGACCGGACGCCCGAAGGACTACTTCTCCATCTACCAGAAGATGATCGTGCGCGGCCACGATTTCGCCAACATCTACGATCTGGTTGGCGTGCGCATCATCGTGGACACCATCCAGGACTGCTATGCGGCGCTCGGCGCCGTGCATGCGCGGTGGAACCCGGTCCCCGGCCGGTTCAAGGACTACATCGCCATGCCCAAGCTCAACATGTACCAGTCGCTGCACACCACGGTGGTGGGCCCCGGCGGCAAGCCCGTGGAGATCCAGATCCGCACGTGGGACATGCATCGCCGCGCGGAATTCGGCATCGCCGCGCACTGGAAGTACAAGGAGAACGGCCAGGCCGGCCGCGCCCTGAGCTCCCCGGACAAGTCCGACCGCAAGCGCGATTCCGGCAACCAGGAACTGAGCGAGGCGGACAACCTCAAGTGGATCCAGCAGCTCGCCGACTGGACCTCCGAGACCCCGGACTCCAATGAGTTCCTCGGCTCCCTCAAGGAGGATCTGGGATCGGCCGAGGTGTACGTGTTCACCCCGAAGGGCAAGATCGTCTCCCTGCCCGCCCATGCCACGCCCGTGGACTTCGCCTATGCCGTGCACACCGAGGTGGGCCATCGCACGATGGGCGCGCGTGTCAACGGCCGTCTCGTGCCGCTCGACACCACGCTCGACAACGGCGACACCGTGGAGATCCTGACCTCCAAGTCGGACACCGCCGGCCCCTCGCGCGATTGGTTGAGTTTCGTCAAGAGCCCGAAGGCCCGCAACAAGATCCGCCAGTGGTTCTCCAAGGAACGCCGCACCGAAGCCATCGAGGAGGGCCGCGACGAACTGACCCGCGCCATGCGCAAGCGCAACCTGCCGGTCAACTCGCTGCTGACCCCCGAGGCGCTGGTCGGTGTGGCGGACGACCTCAACTTCCCCAACGCGGACG
This sequence comes from Bifidobacterium sp. SO4, assembly GCF_018555355.1. NCBI lineage: Bacteria > Bacillati > Actinomycetota > Actinomycetes > Bifidobacteriales > Bifidobacteriaceae > Bifidobacterium > Bifidobacterium sp. SO4. The sequence continues at coordinate 187,929 of NZ_JAFEJP010000003.1, read as the reverse complement.
CCGTGTTCGCCGCCATCGGCGACGGCCAGATCTCCACGCAGAACGTCATCTCGCATCTGGTCAAGGATGCGGGCGCCGACGAGGTGGACGAGGAGGTGGAGCAGGAGGTCCTGCCCCTCAAGCCCGCCGAACGCAAGTCGCCGAGCAGCTCCACCGGCATCGCCGTCAAGGGCGTGGGCGACGTGTGGGTCAAACTGGCGCGTTGCTGCATGCCGGTGCCGGGCGATTCGATCATCGGCTTCATCACGCGCAACCAGGGCGTCTCCGTGCACCGCACCGACTGCCAGAACATGATCGATCTGAAGGCCAAGCAGCCCGAACGTGTGGTGGACGTCCAGTGGACCAGCACTAAGGGCCTGTTCATGGTCAAGATCCAGGTCGAGGCGCTGGACCGCCGCAACCTGCTCTCGGACGTGACGCGCGTGCTCTCCGACCATGGCGTGAACATCATCTCCGGCAACATCGCCACCGGTTCCGACCGCGTGGCCACCAGCCAGTTCAGCTTCGAGATGGCCGACCCGCAGCACCTCAACACGCTGCTGGCCGCCGTGCGCAAGATCGACGGCGTCTTCGACGTCTACCGCATCACCGGCGCCAAGGAATCCGCCGAACCGCGCCTCAGGAAGATGAAGTAGCCGAGGCATTGGCGGGCGGCACCTGCCGGTAATCCGGCTCCCCTCCCTGAGGGGAGTTGTCGCCAAAGGCGACTGAGGGGAGCGCTACCTGGAGCGCGTTGTTCCTCGGATATATCCAAACGAACAAGGGGCTTCCGATGATTAACATCGGAAGCCCCCTTAATATCGTGGATTCAAGAACCTTACTCGGCCACGTCCACGGACAGGATCACGGCCGGCTCGAGCGGACGGTCCATCGGATCGGTGGCCACGGACTCGAGCTTGTCCACGACCTTCTTGGAGGCGTCGTCGGCCACCTCGCCGAAGATGGTGTGGTGACCGTCCAGCCACGGGGTCGGCACGGTGGTGATGAAGAACTGGGAGCCGTTGGTGCCGTGGATCTGGCCGTCGCGGCCGCGGCGCAGGCCGGCGTTCGCCATGGCCAGCAGGTACGGGCGGTCGAACTTCAGGCTCGGATCGATCTCGTCGTCGAACTCGTAGCCCGGGCCGCCGGTGCCGGTGCCGAGCGGGCAGCCGCCCTGGATCATGAAGTCCTTGATGATGCGGTGGAAGGTCAGGCCGTTGTAGAACTTGCCGTGGGAGGGCTGGCCGGTGTACGGATCCGCCCATTCCTTCTCGCCGGTGGCGAGGCCCAGGAAGTTGGCCACGGTGTTCGGGGCCTTGTCGTCGAACAGGTTGATGGTGATGTCACCTTCGGAGGTGCGCATGATGATAGTGCTCATAGTGCTCCAGTCTCTCATTGCCCCACGTCAAATCATGCGCGGCTATGACATTGAGACCACGATTGACATGAATCTGGTATATCTACCCTTCAGTCGACTACGCCGACAGCTCCCCTGACAAGGGGAGCCCGAGATAGGAGAGCATGCCAATTTGGCTTGACAAAGCCAATGGAAAAGCCCGCCGGATCGTTGGATCCGACGGGCCTGATGAGTGCCGTATCGTTTGGCTTCCGCGGCGTCTCAGCCGATGGCCTTGATGCCGGTGCCGCTGTCGCTGCCGGTGTTCGAGGACGTGCCGGAACCGGAACCCGTGCTGCCGGACGTGGAGCCGGTCGAGGAATCGGTGGATCCCGTGGTGCCGGAGTTCGTGCCGGAATCGGTGGTGCCCGAGTCGGTCGAGCCGCTGTCCGTACCCGTGGATCCGCTGTTGGTGCCGGATTCGGTCGACCCGTTCGTGCCGGTGGATCCGCTGTTCGTGCCGGAGTTCGTGCCGTTGGACTCGGTCGAGCCGTCGGTGTTGGTCGACTCGGAGGAGTCGGTGCCGTCGGTCGAATCGGTGGATGTGGAATCCTTGGAGCTGTCCGTGCCCTGCTGGTTCGTGGAATCGTTGGGCGGGGTGGGCAGGTTCGTCTGCGTGTCGGTATCGGTGTCCGTGTCGGTCGGCGTGGTGACGGTCGGCGTGCTCCAGTCGCGCACCACGCTGTCCGTGCCCTGGCCGCGGGTGAGCAGCATCACGACACCGGCGCTGATCGCGACGGCCAGCAGGCCGGAGACCAGCGTGACGATGACGGCCATGCGCTTGGGATTGCGCGGCTTGCGCGCGCGACGCAGCTCGGCCACCGAATAGGTGCGTCCGGATTCGCGGTTGGAGATGATCTCGCGCGGCTTGCGCGCGGCGGCCTCGATGCCGGAGACCGTACGGGTCCGGTCGTCGGTATCCTTGGATTCGTCCGAATCGGCGCCGGCCTTACCGTCTTCGCCGGATTCGTTGTGCTGTCCGGCATCTTCGGTGGATTCGCCGGACTTATCGGACGCCTGTTCGGCGGGTTCGTCGGCCGTTTGCTCATCGGACTGGCCGGAGTCGTCGGCATTGCCGACGCCGCTGACGGCCTGCAGCTTCTCGCCGGATGCCGTCAACACGTTCTTGTAGATGTTCGTGGCCACGGAGGACACGATGTAACTGATTGCAGCGCCGATCACGGAACCGGCGAGACCGATCTTCGCTGACAACAGGAACGAGGTGACGGCCGCAAGGGTGCCTGCCACGATCGAGGAGAGGGAAAGACCTTGGAAAAACTTCTTCACAATGATGAACCTAGACGTTTCCGCTCCAAAGTTGCTGAAGGCTCGATGAAAGCAACGGAATGCTTACACGAGACCTTCAAAACCTTCACAATCGGTATGAAAATGCCCGGATGAGCGGGGCTCATGCCCACACGAAATCGGCGTCGGCTGCCGCGAGCTCGAAATGCAGCTTGGCGATGCCCAGGCCGATTTCGGCCTGCACGCCCTCCAACGTCTCGGCCTTCACCGTATGCCCGTCGGCCAGCAGCGTGAAACGGAACGGTTGCTTGCCCAAGGCGCTCGGAGCCAGCATCGCGGCCTCGATGCCATGACGGAACCAGGCGGGGGCGTCGGCGTACGACCCCTGTTCCACGGCGGTCAGCTCCTCGGCGGGCTTGCTGCGATGCGGGCGTCCCGGACGGGCGCCATGGCCGAGCGTGATGGCCGCGGGCATGCGTCCGCCTTCGCCGAGCGTCCACTTGCCGTCATGCGCATCCGTCTCATGCAGGACCACCCAGGAGGTATCCAACCCGAGCGTCACGGCCGTGAGCGCCAGCAGTTCGCCGGCATGGCCCGCGCGTTCGTCCAGGTCGGCGGTGCCGTCGGCCGCATCCCTGCCGATCAGGGCGATGAGATTGCGCACGTTCCTGAATCGCCCGTAATGAGTCGGGCATCCGCCGAACGCATCCGGCACGTCGTGAATCAGCTGGATGTTCAGGCCGTGCGCCGCGTTCGCCTCGCCGATGGCGGTCTCGAGCGCGGTGATCTGATCGGCGGTCAGCGGCTCGTCGGTGTAGTTGCGCACCGCATGGCGTTCTTCCATGGCCTCAAGCAGATTCATGACAGTCCTTTTCATACATTGCCTATACGGATGCCCTCATGCGGGCGGATTCGTGCGGTTCCATACTAGCCGCGACCGGCCATGCGATGACGGCCGGCAATCAGTTGCGGTGCAGCGAGTGCTTCGTCGGTTTGATCACGGACATGAGCACGGCCGCGAAGATCAGCGCGAAGCCCACCAGCGAGCTCCACATGATGCGTTCGCCCCAGAACAGCGCGGAGAACGAGACCGCGAACAGGCTTTCGGTGCACATGATGATCGAGGCCTGGGAGGCCGGCACATGCGCCAATCCGATGTTCTGCATGATCTGCGCGCTCATCGTGGCGCCGAGGAACAGGTACAGCACGCTGGCCACCACCGAGGGCGCCAGCCAACCGGCGTTCGGCATCGGCTCGGTGAGCAGCGCGCCGACCAGGAACAGGACGCCCGCCACGCCGAACTGCACGAACGTCACGGCGATCGGGTCGAACCGCTTGGTGTACACGCCCAGGCACGTCAGGTTGAAGGAGAAGATGATGGCGGTGGCGATGGTCAGCCAGTCGCCGGTGCTCAGGGACAGCGACCCGCCGGGTTTCAGGGAGACGAAGCCCACGCCGACCAGACAGATCACGCCGGCCACCAGGTTGATGGCCTTCGGGCGCGTCTTCGAGACGATCCATGTGGCGAACGGCGTCAGCACGCAGTAGGCGGCGGTCAGGAACGCGCTGCGGCCCGGTTCGATGGTCTGCAGGCCGATGGTCTGCGTGACCATCGTGCCCCAATATGTCAGGCCCACCACCAGCGCCGGCACGATGATCTTCGGCGTCAGATACGGCACGATGTGCTTGTGGAACAGGGCCAGCATGCACAGGCATGCGCCGATCATGCGCAGTCCCATGAGCCACTGCGGGGGAATCGCCTCCATGGCGAACTTGGCCAGCAGATAGCTGCCGCCCCACAGCGCCGCGCAGGCCAGCAGCATCAGACGGGCGAGATTCGGCGGAAACGAGCGTGACCAACGGCTGCGCAACGAGCTGAAACGGTCGGTCAATCCCATAATGCACCTCAAGATCTCTCGGATTTCTCGCCTCATAAGGGTACGGTGACGGCCGGTCAAAAACCGGTAGGACGCGCGGGCGTACGTGAGCATACTCACAGCGAACATCCGGCCGTGTCCGGCGGTATTCGACTAGGCTGGTACCGTCGGCAAAACGTTGCAAGAAAGGACCTGCACCATGGCAGTCATCACCCCGGAAATCAAGGAATTCATCGAGAACAACCTCGGCTGGGTCTCCACCATCTCCAAGGACGGCGAGCTGGACCTCGGTCCGAAGATGTCCCTGTTCGTGCTGGACGACACGCATATCGCCTACCATGAGCGCACCGCCGGCCAGGCCTACGAGAACCTCAAGAACGGCTCCCCGCTGGTCGTGGCCTTCGCCAACCTCGCCGAGAAGAAGGGCTACCGCTTCCGCGGCACCGTGACCCTGCACTCCGACGACGCCATCTACGAGGCCCAGGTCAAGGTGGCCGAGGAGAAGGGCACCAAGAAGCCGGCCGTGATCCCGGTCCTCGAGGTCACCGAGATCCAGGATCTCGCCTCCGGCCCGAACGCCGGCAAGACCATCGCCAAGGACTGATTGATTGAAAGGCATTCGGCGGTTGGCTCGTCGAATGTTCGTGGCTCTGCCGTATCGGCATTGGGTATCCGTTCCTGAGGGACTACCCCTCAGTCGGCTTCGCCGCCAGCTCCCCTGACAAGGGGAGCCGAGAAAGGAACGGATGGCACCGGTGTCAACGCGGCAGAGCCTTATTCGTTTCGTCAGGCCTTGATCGTGCGGAGGACGATGTGGCGGCCGGATCGGTCCGTGGTGGCGAACAGGTAGGTGTCGCCGCCGTCCTTGAGCTTGAGCTTCCTGCGCAGTTGGGCCACGGGCATCGGGAAGTTGCGCACGGCGATGTTGGCGTGCGTGAGCCCCTCCAGCAGCGACTTCAGTTCGCGCTTGTTCATGGTGGCCGTCCCCTCGATGCGGAACGAACGGCCCGGGAATCCCTTCACCGGCTCCGCCGAGACGAACAGGTGGCTGTTCGGGCCGACGGCCATGACGCCGAACCGTCGCTCCAGCACGTCGAAGCAGCCGGCCTTCATGATCGAGGCGTTCGGCTCGTGCAGATAGCGGCCCTGATCGGCGGCGATAACATCATCGCCATCGGAGGAGTGCTGCGATACCGCGGACGGGCCCGTCGCCATGGCGGCATCATCACTGACGTTCCCGTCGTCCCCGTCCCGGTACGCCAGCTCCTGGCCGTCGTTGACGCAGACCACCAGCGGATCGTCGCACCGGTCGCGCGTGAGCACCAGCAGCAGCTCCTTGCATTCGTTGCCCGTGGAGACGATGTGCACCTCGGCCACCGCGCCCGCGAAATCGACCACGGTCTTATGCCAGTCGAGCATGGGGGAGAGCTTGACCATCACCACCGGGGCCTTGCCCAGCAATCGCTCCCTGAGCGCGAGCACGTCCGGGGTGCAGTCGGCTATCGCATAGGTGCGTGCGCCGTGATCGTCGCGCCGGGCCGGGTCGAGGAAGATCATCGAAGCCGACGGCAGCGAATCCAGGACCTCGACGGAATCACCGTTGACGACATCGGCATGGGCGAGCCCGAGCAGCGGAAGGTTATGGCGGGCGATATCGCAGAGGTTCGGCTGCCGTTCCACATAGGTGGCCCGGTCGAACACTCGGGCCATATACGAGAAGTCCACGCCGAACCCGCCGGTCAGGTCGATGAGCGAGGTCCGACACGGTTCATTGGTGGAACGGGAGCCGTCGGCCTGGGCGGGGGAGACGGTGCCATCGCCCGCGGCCGGCCGCGCGCCATGGCCGACGACGAGACGGGCGGCCAGTCGCGCTTTGTACCCTGCGGTGAACTGCGACGAGCACTGCTCCATCGGCACTTGCGGCGGGAAGACGAGCCCGTCGACCGCCGCCCAGTCGGGCAGCTTCACGCGCGCCCGCTGCCATCCGGCGATCTGCTCCAGCGCGAACGTCACATCCACGCCGTCCCCGCGCCTGGCATGCAGGGCCAGGTCGCGCACGTCCTCGGTACGGTGGGCGGCGATGAACGCCCGGGTCTGCTCGTTGATTTCCACGTACGCCATTGTAGGGTACGCCATTGCGGGGGAGGGCGCGTCTCCATGGCTCGTGGTGAGATGGAACGAGCGTTACCATCCCGGCAACCGGAAGGCAGGGAACATGATCGACGAAGTGATGATGCTGCGCCACGGACGTACGCAATACAACCTCGAACACCGTCTGCAGGGGCAGATCGACGTGCCGCTCGACATCGTGGGCCAATGGCAGGCCGACCAGACCGGATATGCGCTCGCCTCGCGCTACTACTGGGCCAAGGTGAGCCGGCTGGCCGCCGATCCCGAAGCCATCGCCCAGCCGGGTCCTGAGGCCGCCGAACGCAGCGACGTACGCCAATGGCAGGAGGCGCCCGCCGCCGCCCGGCGCATGGTCATCCACTCCTCGGACCTGTTCCGCGCCCAGCAGACCGCCCACGCCTTCGCCGACCTGATGGGCCTCGACGTCACTCTCGACCCGCGGCTGCGTGAACGCAGCTTCGGACAATGGGAGGGCCTGACCCGCGCCGAAATCAAGGCGCAGGACGCCGAAGCCTACGCCTCATGGAAACGGCACACCGGAGGGGAGACCCGGTACGGCGTGGAAAGCCGCGCGCAGGTGGGCGAACGCGGGGCCCGGGCGGTGCGCGACATCATCGCCGCGGAGGACGCGACCTCGGGCGACACCCCCACCACGCTGATGATCGTGGGCCACGGATCGTGGATCACCGCAACCATCGGCACGCTGCTGGGCCTCGACCCGGACGGCATGAACGCGCTCGGCGGCATGCGCAACGCCTGCTGGTGCCGGCTCAAGGTGCGCCACACCGTCAACGGACGAACCGTGGACGAGCCATTGTTCGAACTGGAGGAATACAACAAGGCGCCCGCCATCGCGGACACCGCCGACTGGGAAAACGGCCCGGCGGACCTGCGCGGCCCCCATACGCCCGACTGGCGGCCCATCGTCTGGTAGCCATCCCGGCGGCCGCGCCATGCCGAACCGCAAATTCGCCCGGTGGGTCTAGACTTATCTCGGTTTGACACCGTACAGCGATAGAACACTGGAAAGCGCGAAAGGCGGGTGAGCAACGTCATGCTGAGAATCTTCAGCTCGATCAACGGCCAAGTGGAGCAAATCGAAAAACCGGAGAACGGTTCCTGGCTCTGCCTGAGCGAACCCACCGACGTGGAACTCGCCACCGTGGCCTCCCAGACCGGCATCGACCTGGCCGACCTGCGCGCCCCCCTGGATGACGAGGAACGCTCGCGCGTGGACGTCGAGGACGACTACACGATGATCATCGTCGACATCCCCACCGTGGAGGAGCGCGGCGGACGCGACTGGTACGAGACCATCCCGTTGTCGATCATCGTGACCGAAAACCTCATCATCACCGTCTGCATGCAGGACACGCCCGTGCTCCACCCGTTCATGGAAGGCACGATCCGCGGCTTCAACACGTACATGCGATCCCGCTTCATCCTGCAGATCCTCTACCGCAACGCCACGATGTACCTGCGCTACCTGCGCATCATCGACCGCGAAAGCGACAAGCTCGAACTCAAACTCCGCCACTCCATGCAGAACCGCGAGATCGTGATGCTCATGGAACTGAGCAAGACCTTGGTGTACTTCACCACCTCGTTGAAATCGAACGAGATCGTGATGGAGAAGCTCACCACCCTGCAACGCATCAAGCAGTACCCGGACGACGAGGACCTGCTCGACGACGTCATCACCGAGAACAAGCAGGCCATCGAGATGGCCAACATCTACAGCGGCGTTCTCGCGAACATGACCGACGCCTTCGCCTCGATCGTGTCCAACAACCTGAACAACGTGATGCGCATCTTCACCATCATCTCCATCACGCTGTCGATCCCCACGCTCATCTTCTCCATGTACGGCATGAACTTCCAGGAAGGCATGCTCGGCATGCCCCTGAGCGACAAGCCGTGGGGCTTCGTGGCCATCATCCTGATCTCCGTGGCGCTGTCCGCGGTGGTCACCTGGTTCCTCACCCGCTCCCGCATGTTCAAGTAGGACGCGCTCATGCCGCAGTACGTTCCCGACCGCCGCGCGTCCACGCCGCCGGAACCGTCCGCGTCGCCCGTGCGGCGGCGGGCCACCTGCCGGTCCGCGTGGCGGGCCCGTCGGCTCAAGCGCGCGACGGCCGCCGTCATCGCCGCGCTCGCCCCGGCACTGGCGCTCGCCGGCTGCGGTCAGGTGCGCGTGACCACGGTGTCCGGCGCCCCCGAAGGACCGACCATCGCCATCGGCGTGGCGGCCGACGAGCCGGCCATCGGCGCATGGCATGACGGCGCGTACGAGGGATTCGACGTGACCGTGGCCAAATACGTGGCCGCCAAGCTCGGCTACGCGAACAAGCAGATCGTCTTCAAACAGGTCCGCCCCGAGAACCGCGCCTCCATGCTGGACAACGGCCAGGTGGACATGGTGGTGGCCTCCTGGCCCGTGACCGATGAGTCCAGGCAGCAAGCCGACTTCGCCGGGCCATACCTGGAGACCGGCGTGGGACTGCTGGTCAGGGCCAACGAACGCGCCACGTTCGGTACGGCGGGCGGCGATGCGGGCGACGGCATCGGCGACGATCTCGCCGACCGCACCATCTGCACCGTCAAAGGCGACGAGACCGCGGCGATCTTCCGCTCCAGCCATCCCAAGGCCGCGCTGCAGGAGCGCGACAGCTATGCGCAATGCGTCACCGCACTGCAGGTGGGCTCCGCCGACGCCATCGCCTCCGACATGGCCGTGCTCTCCGGACTGCGTTCCGCCAACGGCCCGCAATACATGGCCGTGCTCGAGGATCGCGGTACGGTGCGCTACGGCATCGCCGTGGGCAAAGGTACCCCGCAGCTCGCGCAGAAGATCGCCGAAGCTCTCGAGGACATGGTCGAGGACGGCTCCATGGCCGCCGCGCAGGACACGCTCAGGGAGCGCACCGGGCTGGAAGCGACCCTCGTGGGCGATCCCGAAGCCATCGTCTCGGATGCTGACTCGGAGGCCGACTGAGGCGTGCGGCGTGTCCAGTTGCGCGGCTACCTTGCTTGTTTATGAGTGACAACGAGAAGAGCACGCAAACCGAAGAGCCCGACTTCCGCTACAACGCCGCGCTGGCGCAGGACATCGAGAACAAGTGGCAGAAGTACTGGGACGAGCACGGCACCTTCTGGGCCGCCAACGTCAACGGTGATCTGAAGGACGGCAACGGCCGCAACGCCGAGGGCCGCACCGCCTACTTCGCCATGGACATGTTCCCCTACCCGTCCGGCAAGGGCCTGCACGTGGGCCACCCGCTGGGCTACCTGGCCTCCGACGTGGTGAGCCGCTACCACCGCATGAAGGGCGAGAACGTGCTGCACGCCATGGGCTACGACGCCTTCGGTCTGCCCGCCGAGCAGTACGCCGTGCAGACCGGCCAGCACCCGCGCATCACCACCGAGCAGAACATCGCCAACATGTCCCGCCAGCTGCACCGCATGGGCCTGAGCTTCGACAACCGCCGCACCTTCGCCACCATCGACCCCGGCTACGTGCGTTGGACCCAGTGGATCTTCTCGCGCATCTACGAATCCTGGTACGACGAGGACGCCACCAACCCGTCCGGCACCAAGGGTTCCGCACGCCCGATCAGCGAGCTCGTCGCCAAGTTCGAGAACGGCGAGAAGGCCATCCCCGGCCATGAGCACGACGGCAAGGCCTGGGCCGACCTCACGGAGGCCGAGCAGCAGGACATCCTCAACGACTTCCGTCTGGCCTACATCTCCAAGTCCCCGGTCAACTGGTGCCCGGGCCTAGGCACGGTGCTCGCCAACGAGGAGGTCACCGCCGAAGGCAAGTCCGAGCGCGGCAACTTCCCGGTCTTCCAGCGCGAGCTGCGCCAGTGGTCCATGCGCATCACCAAGTACGGCCACCGCCTCATCGAGGATCTCGACGGCATCAACTGGCCCGAGAAGGTCAAGCTCATGCAGCGCAACTGGATCGGCGAATCCCACGGCGCCTCCGTGCACTTCGAGGTCGAGACCCCGGCCGGCGCCAAGGACATGGAGATCTACACCACCCGTCCCGATACCCTGTTCGGCACCACCTTCGCCGTGGTCTCCCCGGAGCACCACCTGCTCGAGGACGTGCCCGCCGAATGGCCGGCCGAGACCCCGGAGGCCTGGAAGGGCGGCTATGCCGCCCCGGCCGAGGGCGTGAAGGCCTACCGTCTGGCCGCCGAATCCAAGACCGCCAAGGACCGCGTGGACGAAGCCGGTGAGAAGACCGGCCTGTTCACCGGCCTGTACGCCACCAACCCGATCACCGGCGTCAAGCTCCCGCTGTTCACCGCCGATTACGTGCTTATGGACTACGGCACCGGCGCCATCATGGCCGTGCCGGGCGGCGACCAGCGCGATTACGACTTCGCCGTCAAGTTCGGTCTGCCGGTCATCTACACCGTCCAGCCGCTGCCCGAATCCGGCGACTCCCTGGACAACTACGAGGGCAAGGCCCCGTTCGTCTCCCATGACGGCATCGTGATCAACTCCGAAGTCGAGGCCACCAAGGCCAAGGGCGACGCGCTGTCCCTCAACGGCCTCAGGGTGGACGACGCCATCGCCAAGGTGAACGAGTGGCTCGAATCCGCCGGCGTGGGCAAGGGCACCGTGTCCTACCGTCTGCGCGACTGGCTGTTCTCCCGCCAGCGTTACTGGGGCGAGCCCTTCCCGATTGTCTACGGCGAGGACGGCACCCCGCACCTGCTGCCGGATTCCGCGCTGCCCATCAACCTGCCGGACGTGCCGGACTACGAGCCGCGCACCTTCGACCCGATGGACGCCGAATCCAACCCGGAAGCCCCGCTCAGCCGCAACGAGGACTGGGTCAAGGTCACGCTCGACCTGGGCGACGGTCCGAAGACCTACTACCGCGACACCAACACCATGCCGAACTGGGCCGGCTCCTGCTGGTACTACATGCGCTACATCGACCCGACCGACACGGCCCACATGGTCGAGAAGGACGAGTTCGACTACTGGATGGGTCCGAACCACAACAAGTACTCCGGTGACGAAGGCGGCGTGGACCTGTACATCGGCGGCGTGGAGCACGCCGTGCTGCACCTGCTGTACTCCCGCTTCTGGCATAAGATCCTCTTCGACCTGGGCTACGTGGACTCCGCCGAGCCGTTCCACAAGCTGTTCAACCAGGGCATGATCCAGGCCTACGCCTACACCGACGACCGCGGCCAGTACGTGCCGGCCGACGAAGTGGTGGAAGGCCCGGCCGGCCCCGACGGCGAGCCGACGTTCACCTGGAACGGCGAGCACGCCAACCGCGAGTTCGGCAAGATGGGCAAGTCCCTCAAGAACATCGTGACCCCGGACTACATGTACGAGAACTACGGCGCCGACACGTTCCGCCTCTATGAGATGAGCATGGGCCCGCTGGACGAGTCCCGCCCGTGGAACACGCGCAACGTGGTCGGCGGCATGCGCTTCCTGCAGCGTCTGTGGCGCAACGTGATCGACGAGACCACCGGCGAGGCGCACGTCTCCGAGGACACCCCGGACGAGAAGACCCTCAAGCTCCTCAACAACACGATCGCCGAGGTGACCGAGGAGATGGAGGGCATGCGCCCGAACACCGCCATCGCCAAGCTCATCGTGCTCAACAACCACCTGACCTCCCTGACGCCCGTGCCGCGCGCCGCAGTGGAGCCGCTGATCCTCATGCTCGCGCCGATCGCCCCGCACATCTGCGAGGAGATGTGGTCCAAGCTCGGCCACACCGAATCCCTGTCCGCGGCCCCGTGGCCGGTGGCCGACGAACGCTACGTGGGCCACGACACCGTGACCGCCGTGGTGCAGATCAAGGGCAAGGTGCGCGCCAAGCTCGAGGTGCCGGTCGACATCGACCCGGCCGACCTGGAGAAGCAGGCCCTCGAAGCCGTGGCCTCCCGCCTCGGCGGCAAGGAACCGCGCAAGGTGATCGTCAAGGCCCCGAAGATCGTCTCCATCGTCCCCGCCGAATAAATCCCCTTGTTTCTGGCTCCCCTCACTGAGGGGAGCTGTCGGCATGGCCGACTGAGGGGAGCCGCGGAGCAGCAGATTCGCAGCTGCTGGTTGTTTCGCCACTCGCCAAGCTGGAACCACATACTCCGTTCCGGCTGGACAAACGCCCATGAATCCTCCAGCGTGGATTCATGGGCGTTTCTCGTATTTCCAAGCATGTTTCCAGGACAAGAACCAGCAGGCCCGATGCCGGGAGCCGCGGCGTCGGTTCCGGCCCGGCACAGGCCGCCGGCCGTCTACGCGATCTCCACGGTCCGCCGCACGCCGACAGCCGCGTTGCTCCCGAACGGGTGCTGCGCACACGGCCCGCCATCGTGCCCGAATGGGACCGTCATGCCGCTCCCTCGCACGTGGTGCTGGCGAAGAAGCGGACATCGTCCCCGCAACGATGGCGTGACACCAGTGTTGGTGCGCCGCCTCCGCCGCCCGGACATGCGCGTATCCGGGCGTTGCCGTCACCTTCCGGCGCCCGGGGCGCGAAGAAGCCGCTCTCCGAACTGATCGGCGTGCGCCCGTCCGACGCCGCGGGCGAAACATCACGGCGCAAACGCGACAAGCCCCGCCTTGTCTTCACCGTCAATCAGGCCCTGGTGGTGATTCTGCTGCTCATCGCCGCGCTCGGCGTGAGCTTGACGATGCTGGTGCAGCAGTCGATGAACCTCGCGGCGTTGTCCGGCGGCGTGGACACCACGCGAGTCGCCGGCAATGACGTGTCGGGGGAGGACGGCGCATCATCTCCCGGAGAACAAGGGAAATCACAGGGGGATACATCGGACAACGAAAACAATGGCGGCGATGATGCCGCAAACGGCGTATCGGCACATCCGAACGATTCCGATATACCGGAAACATCGGGTCTCGATACCGGTGGGGGAACCGAGGTCGATCCATCGCAGGCGTCCTCGGACGACGGCCGCATCGATCTCAACGCCGCCACTTCCGAACAATTGCAGACCATCAACGGCATCGGGCCGGTCACCGCCGAACGCATCATCGAACATCGCAAGGCCATCGGCCGGTTCGTGTCCGTGGACCAGTTGCTCGACGTGAAGGGCATCGGTTCCAAGACGCTGGAGAAGATTCGCGATCAGGTGAAGGTGGGCTGATGGATTGGATGCTGCGCGAACAGGGCAGTCGTGATTGGCGTCTGCTGCCGGTTGCCCTGACCATGTGGGCCGCCAGCCTTGCCGCCCATCTCCTTTTCGACCGGTGGAGCGCGGCGGCGGAATCCATGGCATCCGGCATGGTCGGCGGGGTCGGCGCATCCGTCAATGGCAGTGGCGAAGCGATTCGTAATGCGGGTATGACGCCGTCGCTCGGGAATACGGGAGCCGCCGTCGCAGGCGTGGCGGTGCGCGCCATGTCGGTGGCCATCGCCGTGCTGCTGCTGGCAATGCTGGGCGTCGCACTCCGCTCGAGGATCCGATGGTCGGGTACGGTGGCCGTATGCCTCGCGGTGGCGTGCATCGGTGGCATCACCGCGACGGCTTCGGACATCATGGCCTGGCGTGACCCGGCTTCGATATGGGCGCGGACTTATGGCCGGACCACGCAGGTGAGCGCCACCGTCACCGCGCCCGTGGTGGCCTCCGACCAACGGGAATACGACTGTCAGGCGGATGCGCGGCTGGACGGCATCATCGCCGGGAATCTCGCCATGGACGTGCCTTCCGCACGGAACGGGACGGCGACGGCCGCGAACGTTGGCGCCCATACCGACGATGCTGCCGGGCTGCCGGGCACGATGCTCAAATCCAATGCGAAGGTTCGCGTCTACGCCGAGGAACGGTATTGCGCGAAACTCAACAGGGGAGCGGTCTACCATCTGACCGGCACCCTTGAGCAGGCCGAATACGGTCGCATGCCGCTCTGGCTGCTGATCGAAGGCGAGGAACCGGTCATCCGGGTAAAAGGGCCGCCTTGGCATCGTGCGGCGGTGGAACACATGCAGCGGTCGTTCTTCCATGTCACCGAACGGCTGTCCGACCAAGGGCGCGTGCTGGTCCCCGGACTCACCATGGGCGTGCTCGGGCAGGATTACGTGAACGTGACGACGGATTCGACCGGCGGTGCGACGACCGGGGAAACGGGGATGGAACATCGTACGGCGGCCGTCAACGAAACCTACGCCAACACCTTGGAGGACCGGTTCCGGCGCTCCGGCATCATGCATCTCATGGCCGTCTCGGGCGGGCATTTCGTGCTGCTCGCTGACATGGTGCGCCGGCTGTGCATGCGGTTCCTCGTCGGCCGGAAGCTCAGTGCGTCCCTGATGGCGTTCGTATACGTGCTGCTCGCCCTGCTCATGTTCCCCGGCGATTCGGTCACCCGCGCCCTCGTCATGGGACTGCTGGGCGCCGCCGCATACGGCATCGGACGGCGAACGCAATCATTGAGCGCCCTGAGCTGGACGGTGATCGGCGTGCTCGTCCTCGACCCTGATATGTCGCAAAGCTACGGGTTCGCGCTCTCCTCGGCCGCGGTGCTCGGCATCGTGCTGTTCGCCGGCGTTTTGGGTGGGATCCTCGTCAAGCTGCTGCCGGAGTCCATCGCGCAGATGACGGCGATGACCGTGGGTGCGCAGGCGTTCACGCTGCCGATCCAGATACTGATGGAACCGGAACTCCCATTGTTGTCCGTGCCGGCGAACCTGCTGGTCTCGCCGTTCGTGGGCTTCGCCACCGTCACCGGACTCATGGCGTTGGCCTGCGCATGGTGCGTGCCATGGCTGGCTGGCATGCTCGCGTGGGTCGCCTCGCTCGGCACGCTGGTCATGGAACGGGTGGCGATGCGGCTCGGCGGCGGCGAGTGGACCGCGTTGCCTTGGCCGGACGGCGTGACGGGAGCCCTGCTAATGTTGCTGGCGGAATGTGGTCTTGCCATGATCGCGGTGATGACAGCCCGGTTCGTCCGCTACCGTCTCACGCAGGATACGGGGCTGGGAGTGAATGCGAATGCAAGCACCGCCTTGGAACCGGACATGGACGGCGTGCCCGGCGAACGGTTCGGCTCCGCACGCCGCGTCCGCATGACCCTGTGGTGGCAGGAGACCCTCCGGCTTCTCCATCCCGCCAAAGACTAGGTGCTCCAACCCCTCGCGATTGGGCGGAGGCGTCAGCCCAACTTCTTCAGCAGCGATTCCACATGCCCCTTGGCGCGCACGTTGTAACGGGCGAGTTCGATGGTCCCGTCCGCGTCGATGGCGAATGTGGAACGCAGCACGCCCACATGCGTCTTGCCATACAGCTTCTTCTCGCCGTATGCCGCATACAGTTTGTGCACGGCCAGATCTGAGTCGGACAGCAGCGGGAAGGACAGGCCGTCGCGCTCGCGGAAACGCTGCAGTTTGGCCAGCGGATCCTTGGAGACGCCGAGCACCGTGTAGCCGAGCGCGCCCAGACGGGCCATGTTGTCGCGGAAGTCGCAGGCTTCGGTGGTACAGCCGGGCGTCATCGCCGCCGGATAGAAGTACAGGATCACTTTCTGCCCGGCGGCCGTCAGCTCGGACAACGTGACCGTCCCCTCCGTGCCGTCCGGCTCAACGGCAGGCAGGATGAAGTCCGGTGCGGCCTGTCCCGGCTCAAGGCGGGCGGGCAGTTCGGTTTCGTTGACGTTCGCGGATTCGGTATCGCTCATACCGCCCATCGTACTTCCTCTGCCCGAGGCCATCGGTCCGGAGGCCATCGGCGTACGCGACGGCGACACGGACAAGCGGGAATCGAAGGGAACCATTCGTATCATGAGCCCCGTGGGCCGGCTGTCTTCAACGAGGCGTAGTCCGGCATGCGCGCCGAATGGTACGGCAAGTAAAGAGGGTGCGCGAGGTGCGGGCGTCGCGTCGCCGAGTCCCGCGCGTCGGACGCTACAGTGGAACGTGACAGTCGGCCGGACAAAGGAGCAGGTCATGAAGTTCTCACGTAAGTTCCCGTACAATCCACTCGTCGAACCGTTCGCGCTGGCCCACGTGCGCGTCGTCACGGGGGACGGGGCCGGCACCGTGCGCAACAACATGACCATCCTGGTGGGTGCGAACGGCCGCATCGAACAGGTGGCGCCCAGCATCGAGACCAGCATCCCCGAGGAATACCATTACCTGGACGGCACCGGCAAAACCGTGATGCCAGGCCTGATCAACCTGCACACGCATCTGTTCGCCCAAGGCAAGCCGCTCGACCCGCGTCTGGCCACGCCCCAGGGCCAGCGCATGGTCTCCCGATTCGTGCATTCGCCGCTCGGCAGGCCGTACCTGGATACGACGGTCAAGACCAATGCCGAAACGCTGCTGGAATCCGGCGTCACCACGATCCGTACGCTCGGCGACGTGAGCTATGAGGTGGCGTCCCTGCGCGACCGCATCAAGGCGGGGGAGACGCCGGGGCCGCGCATCCTGGCCTCCGGTCCGCTGCTGGCGATCCCCGAAGGCCATGGCGCGCCGTTGATCGCATTGACCAGCTCGACGCCCGAGGAGGCCAGAAAGACCGCCGCCGAGAGCATCGCGCGCGGCGTGGACGTGTTGAAGATCGCGGCCACCGGAGGCGTGACCGACGCGCAGAAAGTCGGCGAGGCCGGCAGCCCGCAGATGAGCGTGGAGCAGATGCGCGCGATCTGCGACGAGGCGCACACGCACGGTATCATCGTGGCCGCGCACGCGCAAAGCCCCGAAGGCGTACGCCGCGCGCTCGCCGCCGGTGTGGACACCATCGAACACGGCAGCGTATTGGACGATGAGCTGATCGCGCTGTTCCGCCATAATCCGAACGCCCTACGCGGCTATTCCGCGCTGGTGCCGACGCTGTCCGCCGGACTGCCGCTGACGCTGATCGGGCAGGACAGGACCGGCATCACGGACATCCAACTGGAGAACTCCAGAACCGTGGTGGAGGGCATGGTCACGGGCGCCCGGCAGGCGCGCGAGGCCGGGCTTGTGGTCGGCGTGGGCACGGACACGGGCATGACGTTCGTGCCGCAGTACGCCACATGGCGCGAACTGGAGCTTCTGGTGCGGTTCGCCGGATTCACGCCCGCCGAGGCGATCCATGCCGCCACGCAGACGAACGCGCGCATACTGGGCGTCGACGGCGTGACCGGTGCGCTGGAGCCGGGCAAGTCCGCCGACCTGCTGGTGCTTGGGGACAATCCGCTGAAGGACCTGCATGCACTGGACCATCCGGTGTGGGTGGTCGCCGCGGGCCATCCGGTCTGGCGGCCGAGCCCGCGGCATTTCCCCGACATCGACGCCCTGCTCGATGAGGCATACGACTGACGACATGAATATGGGGTTGTGCCTCCACCGATGGAAACACAACCCCATATAGCCACAGGTTCGGCAAGACCTGAACCGATGCTCAGCGCACCGCGACGGACTGCGCCAGCGTATGCGACTGTCCGGCTTCGAGCGTGATCATGCGCTCGCGGTTGGCCGCCGCCTCCACGCAGACGAAGTCACGCCATTCGCCGGTGGCGAGGTCGCCGATCGCGTTGCCGGCGGTCTCACCCGGATTCCACACCACGGTGGCGGTCGAACCTTCAGCCTCGATGGCGATCGTACGATCCAATGCATCGTCGCGCACCTCAAGCGGACCATTCGCCAGATAGATGCGGTCCACCATCGAGCCGTCGAACGCGACCGGGCCAGTCTGCCCGCACTCCGGGAAACCGGATTGCGTGGCGTCCAGATAGCGTGCGCCGTCCAGGCCGATCACCTGCGAGCGCGTCACGTCACCCACGTGGAAATACGTGTGCAGCGCGGCCTCATAGGAGAACGGTTCGTCACCCGTGTTGGTGACGGTCAGGGCCATCTTCAGCGTCTCGCCGGCCGTCACCTCGTAAGCTGCGTGGAAGCGGGGATTCGGGTTGCCGACGAACTGGGCGAGCGTTGCGGCGTCGATATCGTCGGAATCCAGCGTGTAACGGATATGGTCGGCGGACAGCGAGTCGGCGTCCACCTGCCATGCCGAGACGCGGGCGAACCCGTGCTTCGGCTTCTTGTCGGCCATATGGCCGTCCTCATAGCCCTGGTTGAACCAGGGGAAGATGACCGGCACGCCGCCACGGATCGCGGTATCCTCCCTGAACGTGATGGCGCGCGGCTGCCAGACCACGTCCGGCTGGCCCTGCGGCGCCCAGCGCAGCACGTGCGCGCCATGGTCGCTGATCGTGGCGGCGCCGCCCTCGTTGGCGAGGCTGCGAACGGTGAATGATGCGCTCATGATTCCTCCAAACTACTCGAATTGGCGAGTGCGTCACCGTCCATTATGCGCGCAGACGGCACGGGAATCCCGCACATCGATGCTCCGAGACGTTGGGGCCGCCGAATGCGCCGGCCGCCGGCGCTTGTCCAAGCTGTGTGGGGAGATGGACGCATGGCCAAATCAGCAGCGAAGACACCGGTGACGGTGGTGCCCGGGGGAGACTCGTACCTCAACGGCGAGCGCGTCAAGGAACTGTGCGCCGAGGCGCTCAAGGCCCGTCCGGACGCCGAACTCATCGAACTGGACGCCACCGGCGCCGACCGGTACGCCTTCGACGAGGCCGTAAGCCCGTCGCTGCTCTCGGACGTGGCCGTGGTCAAGATCCTCAACCTCCAGAACGCGGATGAGAAACTCGCCGAAGCGATCGTGGCGTACACCAAGGAGGCCGCCAAGGACCCGGCGAACTCCAGCGTGGTGATCTGTCAGCATGAAGGCGGCGCGAAGGGCAAGCGCGTGCTCGACCAGCTCGTCAAGGCGGGCGCCCGCAAGGAGGACGTGCCGGACCTGAAGAAGCCGGACGCGCAGCTCAACTTCACCATCGCGCAGTTCGAGAAACGCGGCCGGCGCGTGGAACCGATGGCCGCCCAGCAGCTCGTCTCCGTGCTCGGCGGCAAGACCGGCGAACTGGCTGCCATGTGCGAACAATTGTGCTTCGACTTCGACGACGACCCCATCGGCCTGGACCGTGTGAACCAGTACCTGACCGCCAACCCGCAGGTCACCGGTTTCGCCGTGGCGGACAAGGCCGTGGAGGGGCGCACCGCCGAGGCCATCGTGATGATGCGATCGGCCGTGGAACAGGGCACCGACCCGATAGCGTTGATCGGCGCGCTCGCCATGAAGCTCAGAACCATCGCCAAGGCGTCCGCGGTGAAGGCCGGCACCATCTCGCAAGCCGAGGCCAAGACGAACCCGTGGGTGCTGAAGAACGCGATGCGCCAGCTCGGCGGATGGACCTCGCCGGGGCTCGCGCACTGCATCCGCATGCTCGCCTGGGCGGACGAGCAGAGCAAGACGAACGGCGGCGACCCCATGTACGCGCTGGAACGGTGCATCGAGGACATCGCCCGCAAGGGCCGGTAGCGAGGTTGGGGATTAATTAACAGAAAGGTTGTAAACATGAGTGCGCAGAACATCACGGTGGCGGTACCGACCGGCGAGGATATGCAGGAACTGGGCCGGCGCGTGGCGCAACGGGTGCATGGCGGCGACGTACTGCTCCTGTCCGGGCCGCTGGGCGCGGGCAAGACCACGTTCGCGCAGGGATTCGGCGCGGGCCTGGCCATCACCGAACCCATCGTGTCGCCCACCTTCACCATCGCCCGCGAACTCGACGGACGATTCGCGGACGGCACCCCGGCGCACCTGGTGCACGTGGACGCCTATCGTCTCGGCGGCTCCTCCTACGCGCCCGGACAGGACGCGGTCGGCCGGCTCCTGGACGAACTGGAGTCGCTGGGCCTGGACGAGGAGCTGGAGGATCCCGGCGAGCACACCGTGGTGCTCATGGAGTGGGGCGAACAGATGGCCACCGCGTTGGCGCCGGAACGGTTGGAGATTCACATCGACCGTCCGCTGGATGCAGCCGCGGTGACGGATGAGGGCGGCGAACTGACCGGCGACGGCGAGCGCACCGTGACCTTCGTGCCGGTCGGGCCGCGTTGGGCGTCGTTCGCGCTCTGATTCCTAGAGGACTGGTTGTAGACTCTTAAAGGCTTTTTCGCGGCCGGTGGCCGATGTGACGCAGGAGGATTGCATGGTGACGCATACGCTGGTGATTGACACCTCATTCGGTTCCACGGTCGGCGTGGCCGGGCATGAGCCCATCGTGGAGACCGATTCGCGCACCCATGTGGAGAAACTGCAGGGCAACATCGCCCGTGTGGTGGCGGACGCCGGCCTCAAGCCCTCCGACCTGGACGAGATCGTGGTGGGCGTGGGCCCGGCACCGTTCACCGGCCTGCGCGCCGGCATCGTGGCCGCCAAGGCGCTGGCCTTCGCCACCGGCGCGAAGCTGCTCGGCCAGAACGTGCTCGAACCGCAGGCGCAATGGAACCTCATCCGCCGAGGCAAGGCCGGCACGCTCGGTGATCCCCGCACCTTCCACGTGCTCACGCTCGCCGTCAACGACGCGCGCCGCAAACAGCTGTACTTCGAACTGTGCCCGAGCCCGGTCGAAGGCGCCGGCACCGACAGGCAGGACATCGCCAAGCCGCTCATCGCCATGGACATCGACTATCCGGCCTCCATCGTGGAGCGCGTCAACGAAGCCGTGCGCGCATACCGTCAGACCGTCGAGGGCGACGTGGTGGTGGACGTGATCGGCCACGGCGCCGAGAAATACGCGGCCGTGCTGGACGGCATCGAATCGGTCGGCGACATCACCGACTCCTCCGTGCTCGACCAAGGCGAGCAGGGGCTCGGCATTTTCGCCACCGAAGCGGTGCTCAACGCCGAACACGACCCGGACGCCCCGGTCGAACCGCTCTACCTGCGCCGTCCGGACGCCGAGGTTCCGGCCCCGCTCAAGCACGTGCTCGGCCACGAGGGCGCGGAGCGTACGGCCTGATGATCGTCGACCTGAACGAACTGGACTACGAACGGACCGTCGCCGCCATGCGTGCGCTGGAGGTCGAACTCTTCGGCAACCACGCCTGGAGCGAGGCGTCCGTCCGCCAGGAACTGACCATGCCGGGACGCACGTACGTGTTCGACATCGACGATGACGGTACCGGTGACGCTGATGATGCGAACGGCGCCGTCCGTGGATTCGCCGGCTACTGGTACGACGGCGAGGACGCGGAGATCATGGACGTGGGCGTCGGCCGCGACTACCAGAGGCAGGGCATCGCCCGCACGCTGATGAGCGAACTCATCGCACGCGCCACGGCACAAGGCGCGCGACGCATGTTGCTGGAGGTCAGCGTGGTCAACGAACCGGCCATCGCCCTCTACCACGGCTTCGGCTTCGAACGCATCGGCCTGCGCAAACGCTACTACCAGCCCGAAGGCATCGACGCCTACGTGATGGCGTTGGACCTCCAGCCGCGCGTGGCCGGCTTCCAAAGCGCGGCGCAGACGGCGGACGAGGCAGTCCGGACGAAGGCAGCGACCCCGGAAACACAGGCTCCGGCATCATCGCAAACCACGGTTACGGCAGACGAAACGCGGCAATACAAGGAACAGGAGAGGCAATCATGAGCGAACCGATCGTATTGGGTATCGAATCCACCTGCGACGAGACCGCGGCGGCCATCGTACGCGGCCGCGAACTGCTGTCCAACGTGGTGGCCTCCTCCATGGAGGAACACGCGCGATATGGCGGCGTCATCCCCGAAATCGCCTCGCGCGCGCATGCCGAGGCGTTCGTGCCCTGCGTGTCCAAGGCGCTCGCCGACGCGAACATGACGCTCGCCGACGTGGACGCCATCGCCGTGTCCGCAGGCCCCGGACTCGCCGGCTGCCTCGCCGTGGGCGTCTCCGGAGCCAAGGCCCTCGCATGGGCGTCCGGCAAACCCCTGTACGGCATCAACCACGTGATCGGACACATCGCGGTCTCCCAACTGCAGTTCGGCGCCTTTCCGCCGGACACGCTGGCCCTCATCGTCTCCGGCGGCCACACCTCCCTGCTGCATGTGGAGGACATGCCCCGCAAGATCGACGTGGTCGGCACCACGCTGGACGACGCGGCCGGCGAATGCTTCGACAAGGTGGCCCGCCTGCTCGGCTTCCCCTACCCGGGCGGCCCGCACATCGACCGTCACGCCCAGCACGGCGACCCGCACGCCATCCGCGTGCCCCAGGGCCTGACCCAAGGCAAGGCCGGCGCCGCGCACCCCTACGACTTCAGCTTCTCCGGCGTCAAGACCGCCGTGGCCCGCTGGGTGGAAAGCGAACAGGCCGCAGGCCATGAAATCCCCGTGGACGACGTGTGCGCGTCCCTGGCCGACTCCGTGGCCACCGTGCTCGCCCGCAAGGCCATGCGCGGCTGCGAGCAATACGATTCCAACACGCTCATCGTGGGCGGCGGCTTCTCCGCTAACTCGCAGCTGAGGGCCAAACTCCTCGAATACGGCGACAAGCACGGCGTGGAAGTGCGCATCCCGCAGATCAAACTCTGCACGGACAACGGCGCCATGGTGGCCATGCTCGGCGTCAACCTCGTGGAGGCCGGCGTGGCCCCCAGCGCACCCGACTTCGCCATCGACTCGGCCATGCCCCTGACCAAGGTCAGCATGTAACGGTTAGGCCTCTACCCATCCGCCCGCCCCGCGGAGACGAGACGATCGCAGCGGTCGGGCCACACGCGGGACGTGACGGTATCATGGCCGGAACGCAGCAGGAACATCACAAGGAGAGACTCCCATGACCGGACTGTTCATCGGATCGCACCTGTCCGCCTCGGGCGGATGGAACGCACTGCTCAAACGTTCGCACGACGAAGACGGCACCACCTTCGCGTTCTTCCCGCGCTCGCCGTACGGCAGCGTCTCCAAGTCGCTCACGCCCACGGGCGCGGCCGGATTCGGCGAGCGGCTGGTGACGGAAGGATACGGTCCGCTCGTCGTCCACGCACCCTACGTCTACAACTTCGCCGCCAAGGACCCGGACAAACGCGAATTCGCCATCCGCGCGCTCGCCGAGGACATCCGGCTACTCGCCCCGATCAAAGAGGCCGGCCAGGAGGTCTACCTCAACATCCATCCCGGCTCCCACGTGGGGCAAGGCGCCGAAACCGGCCTGCAGCTGATCGCCGACGGACTCAGCCGGGTGCTTGACGCGACCGACGGCGCCGACATCATGGTCTTGCTGGAAACCATGGCCGGCAAAGGCACCGAATGTGGACGCACCTTCGAAGAACTCGCCACCATCATGGACGGCGTGGAACAGGCCGCACGCATCGGCGTGACCATCGACACCTGCCACCTGCTGGACGGCGGCTACGACCTGACCGGCGACTACGACGGCGTGATGGACGAACTCGACCGCGTCATCGGCCTCGCCAACGTCAAGGCCATCCACGTCAACGACTCGCAGTTCGGTCTGAACTCGCACAAGGACCGTCACGCCAACATCGGCGACGGCCAGCTCGGCATGCCGTTCTTCACCCGGCTGGTCAACGACCCCGTACTCTCCGAACTGCCGATGATTCTGGAAACCAAGGAGCAGACGCCCACTACACACCGCGAGGAAATCGCGCTGCTGCGCTCGCTGCGGAAAGGCTGATGGCGAATCCGCGGGTACATTGAAAAAGGGCCGATTCCGTGTAATTCCGTGCACGACATGCTTTGAGCGGGCGTGATTTGCATTTCCGCAGGAGACGTGTAATATACATGACTTGTGCGCGAGAGAAATCTTGGGCGCAATAATCATTCCTGCGTAGCTCAGTTGGCAGAGCATCCGACTGTTAATCGGACGGTCACTGGTTCAAGCCCAGTCGCAGGAGCCATGAGAAGCCCCTTGAACAACAAGGGGCTTCGTCGTTTCCAGGCTATCCCCCCATCTCGCCGGACCGTCAAGGTCATCGGGACTCGGCGCGAGGCCGGTGTCGCTTCGAATTCAGCCATCCGGCCAACAGGAACGGTCCGGCGAACGCCGCGATATCCTCGATCAGCAGCGCCAGTGTGACGGGGACGATCCAGCGGGCGTCGACCACCGGGATGCTGATGCCGGTCATGAGGACGATGATGAAGACGCAGAGCCACGTGACGAACGCCATGGTGGGCTCATCCTCGATGGGCTTTCTGGCCATCACGACCGTAAACGCCACGAAAAGCATCAGGAACATGATCAGGGCCATGAAGAAGAGATGCAGGAACACCGTTTCGCCGGCATCATGCACGTTCACCGTGATGTTGCTGTCGTAATCGCCCTGATACAGGGTCGCCGTATCGCCCTGCAGCGTGATGCCTCCGGCGACGGCTTTCCCGCCATTCGTGAACCATATCGGACCATAGCGGGATTCCCCGCCCAGATACGGGTACCCGGGGTCTTCGAGCCAGGCGAAGGTCATGCCGCCGTTCACGTGCAGATCCGATACGCCGCAAACCCGCTCCAATGTGTGCGGGGATACCCCACGGTGCCATGAACCCATGGTCATGCCGACGGCTGTCGCGATGAACGTCTGAATCGCCGCAATGGCCGCATACCATGCCGTCGATTGGGGATGCGCACGCCACATGCCGGGCTTTCGGAAGAACCTGAACGCCAGGACCAGCGTGGCCATCACCCCGCCCGCGCCGACGCCGATCATGATCATCGGCTCGATGTTGCCCTGGCTGAACGGATTCACGCTGAGCGGCACTTCGCAGACCTTCACTGGCTTCCCCTCTTGCGTCGTTGCGGCGATTCGTGCCGATGCCAAGTCCTCATTATGCCATGCAGTCAGGGTAGGCGGCCGAAGATGACCGCCAAGCAGCGTTTATGGAACCGGCTCTGCTGATGTGGATAACTCTGCAAGCTCGAACCACATACCCCGTTTCGACTGGACGACGCTATCGGCCATGCCCCAGGGTGGAATCGGCCGGTGACGATGCCGGCACGGGGAGGCACGAACGGGCCGCTCCGGATTGCAATGGTCTTCCATCAATGGGGAAGGGGCTTTGACATGAACATGTACGATTGGCGGCGCGACGAGGCGATTCGGGCGGCGAAACGGCGCGAATGGGAACGATTGCGGGACGAACGCAGACGGCGGCACGTCGATCTCGCGATCGCGTGCGCATTAGTCGCCGGATTGGTCTTGGCATTGGGAATCGGGATCGTGGACGCGAACGCCGGAGAGATGTCGGTGAATCCCGGCGCCGAGATCTCGCAATGCGAGGCTCTCTATGGCTGGCCCGTCGAGACGGTGGTCATCGAACAAGAGTTCGAACGTCCGTTGAACGCCTGGTCGCCGGGGCATCGCGGGGTCGACCTTGCGGCCGAAACGGGCACGGCCATACTTGCGCCGAAAGCCGGGACGGTGAGCTTCGTCGGCAAGGTAGCCGGCAAGGACGTGGTCAGCGTGCGGCACTCCAACGGCGTGATCTCCACCTTCGAACCGGCAGGCACCCACTTCGCGGTCGGCTCGAAGGTGGCGCGCGGGCAGGTCATCGGCACGGTCGAAGGCGAGTCGGACCATTGCGGGGACCGATGCCTGCATTGGGGTCTCAAACGCGGCGCCGCGGATTACCTGGACCCGGAACACGTCACCGGAAACAAAAGAATCGCGTTGAAACCGGTGGGGTAGCGGGAATCACAGGCCGGCGTCGGCGAGGGTGATGTATCCGGGGTCGATGAGCGTGGCCTTGAGGTTGCTGGCGCTGACGGCCAGAAGCGGCTCGTTGATGGTCGGCACCTTCTTGACGCCACCCACCTGGGTGTTGCGCACGGAAACCATCGATTCCAGTTCCTGGCCCTTGTTGAGCCTCGTGCAGGCCTCGGCGATGTCCGAAGCAAGCGCCTTGCGGTTTTCCATGCCGGTCATCCACTGCTTGCCGTTGACCACGGACGGGATGTTCGAGACGTATGCGCCGTATCCGGTCACCAGCGGCCACTGCGCGTCCTTGGCCTTGTCCGTGGCGGTGGAGTCCTTGCCGCTGCCGGAGCCATCCGACGTGTTGGCGTCGTCGTTCTCCGGGGACTTGATCGGATCCGGCACGGCCTGACGGCTCAGATCCTTCTTGCCGGTGATGTTGCCCACGATGCCGGAGATGGTGATCTGCGGGTTGATGTCCGCGGCCGAACCGGTGTATCCGAGATCGTCCAGTTCGGTGACCACTTCGGAGGCCACGTAGTCGTTAAGCGCGAGGACGGCGTCGATGCGCGTGGGGGAGTCGGCCCCGTCGTCCGTGGCCAGGCGCGCGGAGAGCGCTTTGGCGCTGGACCCTTCCTTGGAGGCGTCGTACGCCACGAGCTGCCAGTCGTTCTCGGTGGTCTTGGCGTCCAACGTGCCCGAAGGCGATTTCACCACGCCCTTCTGGTAATAGGCGCCGAGCACCTGCCAGATGCCGCGGAACGCCTCGCGCGCGAACGTGGAGTCGCCGGCCGTGCCCTTGGCGTCCGCCGGGGTGTACGGCAGCAGCACCTCGATGTACTTGGGATTGTCCTTGCTGGCTTTGGTGAGCTGCAGCTTGGCAACGATCTTCTCCGCCTGCAGACGGCCGATGGCCTGCGCATCCGAGAACTTCGCGAAGGCGTCCGGCCGGTATCCCTCGATACTGTTGCCCAGCAGCACCACATGCATGCCGGACTCCTTGGCCAGCTTCAGTGAGGAGACCAGACGGTCCACGGCCTCGGCCTGCGCGTCGTCCTCCGTGGCTTTGGCGGTATCGGTGCCATCGGTACCGCCGTCGGACGAATCGGCGGAGGTGTCGCCCTTCGACGATGACTTGTCCGAACCGGACGAACTGGACGAACCGGGTGAGGTGGATGAATCGTTCGTGTCGGCGGAGGTCCCCGTGTCGGTTTCGGCGTCGGCGGAGCCTTCGGTGGTCACCTTATCGCCGCTGGTACTGAGCTCCTGGCTCACGTAATCGCCGTACTGGCGTGTGGAGGCGTCGGCCTCCACCACCGGGGCGACCAGCAGCGTCGTGTTCTCGGGGGTGATGGTGATACCGGAGTCGCTCGTCTCGCCCTTGCTGGACAGATGGTCGACCACATAGTCCTGGATCGCGCGGCTCTGCTTGTCGAGCGAATCGGAGGTGGTGTGGGAGATGTCCCCCTTCTTGAATCCGGCGTCGACCAGCGCGTCGGTGATGTCGGGCGTGAGCTTGGCCCACTTGTTCAGCGGCGTCTGCTGGCTGAGCGTGATGCCGTCGGACGGGGTGAACAGGGCCACCGCCCCAAGGGAGGTGCTGGTGATCGTGGTGTCGCCGTCGGTGTCGGTCCGGTCGGAATCCGAGGCGCAGGAGGCCAACGAAAGCGCCATCGCGCAGGCGGCGGCGAAGGCGGTGAGGACGGTGGCTGGACGGCGTGCGGACACCATAGGCGTACGGAACCTCCTTGGGATCCTGAAAACGGATGTCGGAAACGGACTGAATAACGATACTAGTCGCCGGTATATGAAAAGTCCCGGACACATGACGGGAAATCGTCACATATCCGGGAACGATCAGGGTGGGATTGCGAAATGAAGTCGGCTGGAAACCGCCGCAGACTACCCCTCAGTCCGCTTCGCGGCCAGCTCCCCTGACAAGGGGAGCCATGGGGACTTGAGGGAACGATCAGGGTGGGAACTGGGGGTGGGATCAGTCGGCCAGGGCCTTCTGGAGGTTCTCGTCCAGCGCGTTCATGAAGCCTTCGGTGTCGAGCCACGGCTCGTCCGGGCCGATCAGCATGGCCAGGTCCTTGGTCATCTGGCCGCCCTCCACGGTGTCCACGATGACCTTCTCCAGCGTCTCGGCGAAGTGGCGCACCTCGGGGGTGCCGTCCAGATCGGCGCGGTGCTTCAGGCCGCCGGTCCACGCGAAGATGGAGGCGATCGGGTTGGTGGAGGTCTTCTCGCCCTTGAGCCAGCGGCGGTAGTGGCGGGTCACGGTGCCGTGCGCCGCCTCGGCCTCCACGGTCTGGCCGTCCGGGGTCATGAGCACGGAGGTCATGAGGCCCAGCGAGCCGAAGCCCTGCGCCACGGAATCGGATTGCACGTCGCCGTCGTAGTTCTTGCAGGCCCAGATGTAGCCGCCGTGCCACTTGAGGGAGCTGGCGACCATGTCGTCGATGAGACGGTGCTCGTAGGTGAGGCCCTCGGCCTCGAAGCGGTCCTTGTACTCGGTTTCGAAGACCTCGGCGAAGATGTCCTTGAACTGGCCATCGTAGGCCTTGAGAATGGTGTTCTTGGTGGACAGGTACACCGGGTAGTGGCGCATGAGGCCGTAGTTGAAGCAGGCGCGCGCGAAACCGCGGATCGAATCGTTCACGTTGTACTGCACCTGGGCCACGCCGCCGTCCGGGCCGTAGTTGTAGACCACATGCTGGATCGGCTCGGAGCCGTCGTCCGGGGTGAAGGTCACGGTCAGCTGGCCGGCGCCCGGAACCTTGAAGTCCGTGGCCTTGTACTGGTCGCCGAAGGCGTGGCGGGCCACCACGATCGGCTTGGTCCAGCCCGGCACCAGACGCGGCACGTTGCTCATCACGATGGGCTCGCGGAAGATGGTGCCGCCCAGGATGTTGCGGATCGTGCCGTTGGGGGACTTCCACATCTTCTTCAGGCCGAATTCCTTGACTCGGGCCTCGTCGGGGGTGATGGTGGCGCACTTGACGCCCACGTGATGCTTCTGGATGGCGTGGGCGGCGTCGATGGTCACCTGGTCGTCGGTCTCGTCGCGGTGCTGGATGCCCAGATCGTAGTAGTCAAGGTTCACGTCGAGATACGGCAGAATCAGACGGTCCTTGATGTCCTTCCAGATCACGCGGGTCATCTCGTCGCCGTCGAGTTCGACAACGGTGCCTTCGACCTTGATTTTGGCCATGTTCCCTCCCTGTAGATGGTGTGAAGATGGTTCAATTCATATCTCATGTTTGTAACGCCGGGCCGTGCGTGACGAGAATATGGACATGCCTTGCCCCGAGTCCGTCCCCGGCAATAGTCTTGAAGCCATGTCTCAGGAAATTGAAATCGGTTTGGGTAAAAAGGGCCGTCTCGGCTATGCGCTTGACGATGTGGCCATCGTTCCGTCCCGTCGCACGCGCGATCCCGAGGACGTCTCCACGTCCTGGCAGATCGACGCCTACGAGTTCGACGTGCCGGTGCTCGGCGCCCCCATGGATTCGGTGACCAGCCCGGCCACCGCCATCGCCATGGGCAAGATGGGCGCGCTCGGCGTGCTCGACCTGGAGGGTCTGTGGACCCGCTACGAGGATCCGACCCCGCTGCTGGAGGAGATCGCCGGCCTGCCCGCCGACGAGGCCACCGCACGCATCCAGCAGATCTACGCCGAGCCGGTCAAGCCCGAGCTCATCACGCAGCGCCTGCACGAGATCCGCTCCGCCGGCGTCACCGTGGCCGGCGCGCTCTCCCCGCAGCGCACCCAGCAGTTCTACTCCACCGTGGTGGATGCGGGCGTGGACCTGTTCGTGATCCGCGGCACCGTGGTCTCCGCCGAGCACGTCTCGGCGGGCCACACCCCGCTCAACCTCAAGAAGTTCATCTACGACCTCGACGTGCCGGTCATCGTGGGCGGCGCCACCAACTACACCGCGGCCCTGCATCTCATGCGCACCGGCGCCGCCGGCGTGCTCGTGGGTTTCGGCGGCGGCGCGGTCTCCGCCACCCGCCAGACCATCGGCGTGCAGGCCCCCATGGCCACCGCCATCGCGGACGTGGCCGAGGCCCGCCGCGACTACATGGACGAGTCCGGCGGCCGCTACGTGCAGGTCATCGCCGACGGCGGCATGGGCGACTCCGGCAGCTTCGTCAAGGCCCTGGCCCTGGGCGCCGACGCCGTGATGCTCGGCGCGCCGCTGGCCCGCGCCACCGAGGCTCCGGGCAAGGGCACCCACTGGGGCGCCGAGGCCCGTCACCAGACCCTGCCGCGCGGCTTCCGCACCACCGTGGGCACGGTCGGCTCCCTGGAGCAGATCCTGTTCGGACCGAGCCACCAGGCGGATGGCAAGACCAACTTCATCGGCGCGCTCAAGCGTGCCATGGCCTCCACCGGATACGTGGACGTGAAGAACTTCCAGCGTTGCGGC
Organism: Bifidobacterium sp. SO4; assembly: GCF_018555355.1. Lineage (NCBI taxonomy): Bacteria > Bacillati > Actinomycetota > Actinomycetes > Bifidobacteriales > Bifidobacteriaceae > Bifidobacterium > Bifidobacterium sp. SO4. The sequence continues at coordinate 157,339 of NZ_JAFEJP010000003.1, read as the reverse complement.
ATGGTGGTCAACCCCTATTCCGCACGCTAAGGGCTGCCGCATGTGAGCGCTAACCCTTGATTTCCAAGGAATGACGCCGATTCGAGGCGCGCTGGGTCGTTTGACTTGGCGCGCCTTTCGTGTTGTTGTTAGGGGGTATGGCCCGCGCATTGGGGGATGGGGCCATGCAACCTATCAGAAGGGGATAACCACCATGGATCACTATTTCTTCTTTACCCATGGGCGCAGGTACGATCCGTTGCCCGGTTTCAACGGATTCATCGTCGTGGAGCTGTCCGACAGACCGGTCAGATACCACATCCAGCCCACCTTCATCGGCGGCATGAACGCCGATGAATGCCACACCATGGCCCTGGCCGCATGCCGGATCGCCTGCACGTCGGCGGACGCCGTACGCGGCAAGCTCAGCGTGGACCGGCTGCACCGGGCCATGACCCAGCCCTGCCTCGAACGGCTGCGCACCATGCAGTACCTGCTGGACACGCACATGCTCACCCATCCGTCGGACAAGGCCAAGTTCTGCTATCTGCCCACGGTTCCCACGCTGATCGACGGCGTGATCGTCAGCCAGGAGACGCTGGAGATGGCGGTGTTCATGACCATCGGCCAGGAAGACGTCAGGGTGACGCTTCGCTTTCGGTTCATCGGAAGCCGATGGATGTGTCAGTACGCCGATCTCGGCTGACACATTTCCCACGGATGTCCGATAGATGTCCGATAGATGATGACGGCTCGGCCCAAAGCCGAAGTCCGTCCGATTCGGCCCGCCGTACCCGACTCTCGGCGCGGTGGGTCTTATAGTGTAAAGCATGCGTGAACATGTTGAAGCACCCAGGTATGTGACCACCGACGAGGACACCGTCTTCTCGCTGCTGGTCAAGCGTGCCGCCCGCACCCCGGACGACACCATCGCCGAATGGCAGGACGACGAAACCCACCAATGGCACAGCGCCACCGCCTCCGAAATGCTCGCCCGCGTGCGCGAGATCGCCAAGGGCCTCATGGGCCTCGGCGTCAAGGCCGGCACGATGGTTCTCATCTATTCGCCCACCTGCTATGAGTGGGGTCTGGCGGACTTCGCCTGCGCGGCCATCGGCGCCGTGGTGGTGCCCGTCTACGAGACCGACTCGGCCAAGCAGACCGCCGCCATCGTGGAGGAGGTCAACCCCGTCATCGCCTTCGCTGGCGATTCCCAGCGCGCGCAGACGCTGGAGCAGATCCGCGTGAATCACCCGGGCATGAAGTACGTCTTCAACTTCAAGGCCGACGGTCTCGACGGCGTGGCCGACTTCGGCACCGGCGTGAGCGACGAGGCGCTCGACCAGGCCATCGCCCGCATCAAGGCGGACGACCTGCTCACCGTGGTGTACACCTCCGGCTCCACCGGCAAGCCCAAGGGCGCCATGCTCTCCAACCGCAACTACACGCACATCGTGCTCAACGGCTACGAGATCCTCAACGGCATGCTCTACCGGGACAACCGCCTGCTGCTGTTCCTGCCCTTGGCCCACTGCTTCGCCCGCTACATCCAGTACGTGGCCATCGGCGGCTGCGGCGTGGTGGGGTACATCCCCAACGCCAAGCACCTGCTGGCGGATATCCGCAGCTTCAAGCCCACCTATCTGCTGGGCGTGCCGCGCGTGTTCGAGAAGGTCTACAACGCCGCCTCCCAGAAGGCCGGCGCCGGCATCCAGGGCTACATCTTCGCCCAGTCCGTCAAGCATTTCGTCAAGTGGAGCAAGGACGAGCAGGACGGCAAGGGCCACTCGCCGATCGAGCGCATGAAGCATTCGTTCTACATGGCCACGGTGGGCAAGTCCATCCGCTCCGCCCTGGGCCCGAACCTCAGGTGGCTGGCCTGCGGCGGCGCGCCCCTCAACGTGGATCTGGCCCACTTCTTCAACGGCATGGACGACATCACCTTCATCCAGGGCTATGGCATGACCGAAACCGCCGCCCCGATGCTCGTCAACTGGGAGGACGACAACGAGGTCGGTTCGGTCGGCAAGCCCGGCCCCGGCATGGGCGTGCGTCTCGGCGAGGACGACGAAATCGAACTCACCGGCCCGAACGTGTTCCTCGGCTACTACAAGCAGCCCGAACTGACCGCCCAAGCCATGACCGCCGACGGCTGGATCAAGACCGGCGACCTGGGCCGCATCGACGACAAGGGCTTCACGTTCATCACCGGCCGCAAGAAGGACATCATCATCACCGCCGGCGGCAAGAACATCAGCCCGGCGCCGATGGAGGACATCATCGACACCTGCCCCATCGTGGCGCACGCCGTGGTGGTGGGCGACGGCAAGCCGTTCGTCTCCGCGCTCATCGAGCTCGACCCGGAGATGCTGCGCTCCTGGCTCGAGGGCCAGGGGCTGGACGCGGACATGACCCTGGGCGAGGCCAAGGAGAACGACGCGGTGCGCGCCTTCATCCAGCAGTACGTGGACCAGGCCAACGCGAACGTGTCCCGCGCCGAATCCGTGCGCAAGTTCGAGATCCTGGATGAGGAGTTCAACCAGGCCAACGGCACGCTCACCCCGAGCATGAAGGTGGTGCGTCCCAAGGTGCTGCAGCGCTACGCCTCGGTCATCGAGGACGAACTGTACGCCCCCAAGCCCTCCAACAAGCCGCTGCCGGCCACCGCCAAGATCATCGACAGCACCTCGGAGACCGTCAAGAAGGCCTCCGTGCAGGTCAAGCAGGCGTCGGAGCAGATGAAGCAGGCGTCCGAACAGATGCGCACCAGCGTGTCGGATTCGCTTGCTAGCGTATCGGTGAAAATCAAGAAGGCCAAGGCCGAGGCCGAGGACGGCGAGGACGGTGGCGAAAACACCTCCGCAGCCGACGAGAACGGCGAGAACGGCCAGAGCCGCGACGAGAAGAACGAGGAGTAAATCAGTGGCCATCCGTGAGATCAGGGTCGTGCCCGATCCGGTGCTGCGCACCCCCTGCGACGAGATCAAGGAAATCACCCCGGCCGTGCGCCGCCTGGTCGACGACCTGCTGGAGACCGTGGACGATCCCGGTCGCGCCGGCCTATCCGCCAACCAGATCGGCGTGAGCCTCAGGGCGTTCTCCTACAACATCGACGGCAAGATCGGCTACATCCTCAACCCGGTCATCGAGGAGACCTCCGGCGAGCAGTACGGCGACGAGGGCTGCCTGTCCGTGCCCGGCCTGTGGTACAAGACCCGCCGCGCGGACTACGCCCGCGTGCGCGGCATCGACCTGGACGGCAAGGAGGTGGTACTGGAGGGCCACGGCCTCATGGGCCGCATGCTCCAGCACGAATGCGACCACCTGGACGGCCACGTCTACCTCGATCGCCTCGAGAAGGAGGAGCGTCGCGCGGCGCTGAGGTATATGCGGAGCCGTTAGGCGGACAGTCCGGTGGACTGTCCGTAGGCGACGCCTGAGTGAGGCGATAGCCGAACGAAGGTGATATCGGGCCCGCCGAAGGCGGTCCGCTATTGCCAGTCGTGATAAGTGAGTCACGGCATGAGTCGGAAGGCCGGTACGTTGCGGGAAGCCGCAATAGTACCGGCCTTCTGTTATTCTGAAAACTTGTGTGCCACCCGGCAACGGACGCAGTCGCTGGCGTTCGGGGCCACCCCAATATTGTCAACCGGCACACGAAAAATTCGCGTCATGCTCGCGACGGCCTGTGTCGGTCGGTTGCAAGCCCGCATCAGGCGGGGGAGCGGCTGCACGCAGGTGCGCATGACCAGGCAAGAACCGACAAGAAAGGTAGTAATACCATGGCTCAGATCACTATGAGCGACATGCTGAAGGCCGGCCTGCACTTCGGCCACCAGACCCGCCGCTGGAACCCGAAGATGAAGCAGTTCATCCTCACCCAGCGCAACGGCATCCACATCATCAACCTGTTCAAGTCGCTCGACATGATCGACAAGGCGTACGACTTCATCAAGACCACCGTGGCCCACAACGGCACCGTGCTCTTCGTCGGCACCAAGAAGCAGGCTCAGGAAGCCGTCGCCAACCAGGCCACCCGCGTGAACATGCCGTACGTGTCCGAGCGCTGGCTCGGCGGTATGCTGACCAACTTCCAGACCGTTTCCAAGCGCGTGAACCGCCTCAAGGAGCTTGAGGAGATGGACTTCACCGACGTGCACGGCTCCGGCCTGACCAAGAAGGAACTCCTCCTGCTTGAGCGCGAGAAGGACAAGCTCAACAAGCAGCTGGGCGGTATCCGCAACATGAACCGCACCCCGTCCGCCATGTTCGTGGTCGACATCACCAAGGAGGCCCTGGCCGTCGAGGAAGCCCACAAGCTGGGCATCCCGGTCGTCGCCATCGTCGACACCAACGCCGATCCGGACATCGTCGACTACCCGATCCCGGCCAACGACGACGCCATCCGCGGCATCGAGCTGCTCACCAGCCTGATGGCCGACGCCGTCGCCGAGGGTCTGCTCGAGCGTTCCGGCGCCAACAAGGCCGCCGGCGAGACCGCCGAGCAGCCGATGGCCGCCTGGGAGAAGGAACTCCTGACCAACGAGGCTCCGGCTGAGGCCGCTCCGGCCGCCGCCGAGGGCGAAACCGCTGAGGCCCCGAAGGCCGAGTGATGCTCTACGATGGGAAGTGCCTGAACACAGCGCTTCCCATCGTTTTTGGGTAAGCAATATTCTCAAGGAGAAAAATCAATGGCAGCAATTACCGCCGCACTGATCAAGCAGGTTCGTGAAGACACCGGCGCCGGCATGCTCGACGTCAAGAAGGCCCTGACCGAGGCCGAGGGTGACGTCGCCCGCGCCAAGGAAATCATCCGCGCCAAGGGCATCGCCGCGGCCGGCAAGCGTGAAGGCCGCAAGGCCCAGGAAGGCACCATCGCCTCCAAGGTCGTCGAGGGCGCCAACGGCGAGACCGGTTACGCCGTCGAGCTGAACTCCGAGACCGACTTCGTGGCCAAGACCCCGAAGTTCGTGGAGTTCTCCGAGGAGATCCTCGGCTACGCCGTGGAAGCCGACGCCAACTCCGCCGAGGAGCTGCTGGAGGCCAAGGCCGGCGATTCCACCGTCAAGGTGGCCATCGAGGAAGCCGCCGCCCTGTTCGGCGAGCACGTCAAGGTCGGCCAGTACGCCAAGGTCTCCGGCGAGCACGTCGAGATCTACGCCCACAAGAAGTCCGCCGAGATGCCGCCGAGCATCGTGGCCATGATCGCCACCGACAAGGCCGGCGCCGCCGTGGCCCACGAGGCCGCCCTGCAGATCTCCGCCATGGGCGCCAAGTGGCTGACCCGCGAGGACGTCCCGGCCGAGGTCGTCGAGTCCGAGCGTCGCGTGGCCACCGAGAAGTCCCTGGCCGAAGGCAAGCCGGAGAAGATCGTCCCGAAGATCGTCGAGGGCCGTCTCAACGCCTTCTTCAAGGAAGTCGTGCTGCTCGAGCAGCCGTTCGTCAAGGATCCGTCCAAGACCGTGGGCGACCTGTTCAAGGAAGTCGGCGGCTCCGCCACCGCTTTCGTGCGCATCGAGGTCGGCAAGGGCGAGGAGGAGTGAGTCTATAAGGACTCGCTCGCTTCCGCACCGGTCTGACCCAGTGCGTCCAGCGTGATCGTCCGGTATGGCATGCCATGCCGGACGGGGGAAGCGCCATCCAACTCCAGGTTGGGTGGCGCTTTTCGTATGGTGCCGGGTGTCGCTGCATCGGGGTGTCGTCGTAAGCCGATACGCTTGTCTACTGGATATTTTCAGGCACTTGTCGTTTTTGTAAGGAAAGGCACAACATGACTGAACAGGACAAGCCGCGCAGGGTGCTGCTCAAGCTCTCCGGCGAGGCGTTCGGCGGCGGCAAGGTGGGTATCGACACCCAGGTGATCCGCCGCATCGCCGAGGAGATCGTCCCCGCCGTCAAGCAGGGCGTCCAGGTGGCCATCGTGGTGGGCGGCGGCAACTTCTTCCGCGGCGCCGAACTGCAGCAGGCCGGCATCGACCGCTCCCGCGGCGATTACATGGGTATGCTCGGTACTGTGATGAACTGCCTTGCGCTGCAGGACTTCCTGGAGCAGGAGGGACAGGCCACCCGCGTGCAGACCGCCATCACCATGGGACAGGTCGCCGAACCGTACATTCCGCTCAAGGCCATCCGTCATCTGGAGAAGGGCCGCGTGGTCATCTTCGGCGCCGGCGCCGGCATGCCGTACTTCTCCACGGACACCGTCTCCATCCAGCGTTCCCTGGAAATCCACTGCGACGAAGTGCTTATGGGCAAGAACGGCGTGGACGGCGTGTATACGGCCGACCCGCGCAAGGATCCGAACGCCAAGCGCTTCGAGACGCTGAGCTACAACCGCGCCCTCGTGGACAACCTGGCCGTCATGGACGCCTCCGCGCTGTCCATGGCCCGCGACAACAAGAAGCGCATCCGCGTCTTCGGCCTCGAAGGCCAGGGCAACGTCACCCGCGCGCTGCTGGGCGACGAGATCGGCACGCTGGTCTCCACCGCCGAATCCCGCGTGGCCGACTGAGCCGCCTCCGGCAATCGCCTACAATCAGATACCAAGCGTTCATAGACGAACACCACCAATCAAAAGGAGTGAACATGTCCCTCATCGATCAGGCCAAGGAACAGATGGCCAAGACCGTGGAAAACACCAAGGAGAACTTCGCGGGCATCCGCACCGGCCGCGCCAACCCGGCCCTGCTCAACGGCATCATGGTCGACTACTACGGCGCCCCGACGCCGATCAAGGCCGTCGCCTCCATCGGTGTCCCCGAGCCGCGCACCCTGGCCGTCACCCCGTTCGACGCCTCCCAGGCCGCCGCCGTGGAGAAGGCCATCCGCAACTCCGATCTCGGCATCAGCCCGAACCGTGACGGCAACGTCATCCGCCTGACCATGCCGGAGCTCACCGAGGACCGCCGCAAGGAATACGTCAAGCTCGCCAAGGGCAAGGCCGAGGACGGCAAGGTCGCCGTGCGCAACATCCGCCGCAAGACCAAGGAAACCATCGACAAGTCCGTCAAGGACGGCGACATGGGCGAGGATGAGGGCGATCGCCTGCTCAAGGACCTCGACAAGGTCACCAAGTCCATCACCGACGAAATCGACGCTCTGCTGGAGACCAAGCAGAAGGAGATCATGGAGGTCTGATTCCCGGACCCGGTACGGAGCATTATGGAACGCAACGAACAACTACACGCAGAGGCCGAGGAGACCCTCGACCAGATCAACAAGAAAACCGGTCGCAACATGCCACAGGCCATCGGCACGGCCGTGGTGCTCATCGCGATCATTCTCGGCTGCCTGCTGTTCAGCATCGACCTGTTCGTGCTGTTGGTCGTGGTGTTCATGATTCTGGCGCTGTGGGAGCTGAGGGTCGATTTCGCCACCGTGGGGCTGCACATTCCGGTGCTCATGCTCTGGATCTGCTCGGCCCTCACGCTCCTTGCCACCTACTATTCCCCGTACCATCTCATCACGATGTCGCTGAGCATCATCGTCTCGATCATCCTCGTGGCGATCTCCGCCAGCGCCAAACTCAGCTTCGGCAACCGCCTTTCCCTGGCGGTCGCCGGCAAGCTCTCCAACACGGACGCCAGCGCCCGTCTGGAATCGTCCTTCAATCATGAAGGCGGCGAGCAGCACCACTCACGACTGAGTCATGTGGCCGTCTCCGTGCTCACCGTGCTGTACATCCCGCTGCTGGCAAGCTGCATCATCATCCCGCTCACGTTCAACGACCACCCCGTGGCGCACGCCATCATGCTGGTGTTCATGCCCGCCCTGTCCGACACGGGCGGCCTGTTCGCCGGCGCATGGCTCGGCAAGCACAAGCTCAGCCCGCGCATCTCCCCGAAGAAATCGGTGGAGGGCCTCATCGGCTCCATGCTGTTCGCGATGGCCGGCGCATTCGCCGTGTTCGCCTGCACGTACGATGCCGCCACCTGGGCCACCCGCTGGTGGGTGCCGATCGTGGCCGGCATCCTCATCGGCGCGGTGGGCACCTTCGGCGACCTGTGCGCCTCCATGCTCAAGAGGGACATCGGCATCAAGGACATGGGCCACCTGCTCAAGGGCCACGGCGGCGTGATGGACCGCGTCGATTCCATCCTCATGAGCGCGCCGTTCACCTGCGCGCTGCTGTGGGTCACCGGACTGTGACGCGGCGGACGGTCGCAGGACAGTCACCAATCAATGCAAGATTCGAGAGCGAAGCGAACGTCATGACCAATCAGGAAACCGACACCCCGGAAACCGGCATCACCCCGGGCGGCACCGCGGGAGCCTTCCGCGACGTGCTGTCCAAGGACCATGCCCGCCGAGGCAAGCCGCCGCTGCATTTCGTGGACATGACCCCCGAGGAGCGCATCGAGCGCGCCGGCGAACTGGGCCTGCCCAAATTCCGTGTCAAGCAGCTGGCCAACCACTACTACGGCCACTTCGACGTGAACGCCGCCGAGTTCACCGACTTCCCGGCCGCCAAGCGCGATGACGCCGCGGCCGCGTTCTTCCCGCAGCTCATCACCGAGGTCACCCGCCAGGTGGCCGACCAGGGCACCACCATCAAGACGCTGTGGAAGCTGTTCGACGGCTCCCTCATCGAATCCGTGCTCATGCGCTATCCGACGCGCACCACGCTGTGCATCTCCTCGCAGGTGGGATGCGGCATGGGATGCCCGTTCTGCGCCACAGGCAAGCTCGGTCTGACCCGCAACATGTCCGCCGGCGAGATTGTGGAACAGGTGCGCGTGGCCGCCAGAATGATGCGAGACGGCGAAGTGGCCGGAGGCCCTGGACGCCTGAGCAACATCGTGTTCATGGGCATGGGAGAGCCGATGGGCAACTACAGGTCCGTGCTGTCCGCCGTACGCCAGATCTCCTCCATGCCGCCCGAGGGATTCGGCATCTCCGCCCGCAACATCACCGTATCCACCGTGGGCGTGGTGCCCGGCATCAGGAAGCTCACCGCCGAAGGCATCCCGGTGCGCTTGGCCGTCTCGCTGCACGCGCCGAGCGACGAACTGCGCGACGAGCTTGTGCCGATGAACAAGCGCTTCAACACCGAACAGGTGCTGGACGCCGCCCATGACTACTGGCTGGCATCCAAACGCCGCGTGAGCATCGAATACGCGCTCATGCGCGGCATCAACGACCAGGCCGAACATGCGCGTCTGCTGGCCAAGCGGCTCAACCATTACGGCGACAACTGGGCGCATGTGAACCCGATTCCGCTCAACCCCATCGAAGGCTCCAAGTGGACGGCCTCCAAGCCCGAGGACGAGGCGCGGTTCCTGGACATCCTGCATGCCGCCGGCATCACCGCCACATTGCGTGACACCCGCGGCCAGGACATCGACGGCGCCTGCGGACAGCTCGCCGCCAAGGAACGCTGAGCGTCGTACTGCGGGAAAGGAATCGGCCTTCGGCCGATGCTGCTGATTTCCGCAGCTTTCGCTGCTTATTTCTCTCCCTCACCCGGCTTACGCCGGGAGCTCCCTCGTCAGAGGGAGCCAAGGACTATGACATATAGCCCAGCCTCCCTCTGACGAGGGAGGTGTCATCGGCGTAGCCGATGACGGAAGGAGAGAAGCGGCAGCAAAGCTGCGGAAGACACAGCATCGGCCGAAGGCCGATTCCATACCGTGACGAGACGTGCTCGCAGGGGCGCCTTTACTTCAACGCATCCTTGATCGCGTCCACGAAGTAGTCCAGATCGTCGGGCTTGCGGGAGGTGATGAGACGGAAGCCGTTGGCGTCGTCCACATGCACCTGCTCGTCCACGTAGTGGCCGCCCGCGTTCTCGATGTCGGCCGCGATGTAGCGGCAGGGGGCCGCGGTCTTGCCGGCGATCAGCCCGGCGTTCACCAGCAGCCATGCGCCATGGCAGATGGCCGCGATCGGCTTGCCCTCATGGGCGAACTCCTGGGCCAGGGCGATGGCGTCCTCGTTCACGCGGATACGATCCACGTTGCAGGTGCCGCCAGGCACCACCAACAGGTCGTAATCGACGGCCTGCACATCCGACAGACGGGCGTCCGGGGTCAGCGTCTCGCCTTCGTAGCGGTCATGCTGCACGGTCTCGCACGGATCCAACGTGGTGGCGGCGAGCGTCACCTGCGCGCCGGCGGCCTTGAGATCGCGCAGCGGGCGCGTCAGCTCGGTCTCCTCGATGCCCCAGTTGTTCACGATGATCAGTACCTTGCTGCTCTCCACAGCCATGACAGCCTCCTTTGGATTGGCGGATGGTTCCATCGCATATTCTCCCACAGCCCACGCCTGAGCGCGGCCGTTTGCCGACGGTTCGCGGGGCGCGCAATCGCGTCGATTCTCATATTCCAGAAACGCCCGCGGCCATGTAACGGGAGATAGGTAGGCTGAGGAGCGTTATCTGCAAAGCCGAACAGGGGAGTGAAGCATGTCGTTGGCGGTACGAGTCATCCCGTGCCTGGACGTTGACGCCGGTCGTGTGGTGAAGGGTGTGCATTTCGAGAACCTCAAGGATGCCGGCGACCCCGTGGAACTGGCCGCCGAATACTACCGGCAGGGAGCCGACGAGATCACCTTCCTCGACGTGACCGCATCCAGCTCGCACCGCGGCACCATGATCGACGTGGTCTCGCGCACCGCCGAGCAGGTGTTCATCCCCATGACCGTCGGCGGCGGCGTGCGCACGCCCGAGGACGTGGATTCCCTGCTGCGCTGCGGCGCGGACAAGGTCGGCGTCAACACCGCAGCCATCAACGACCCCTCGCTCATCAGCCGCGTGGCGGACCGCTTCGGCAACCAGGTGTTGGTGCTTTCCGTGGACGCCCGCCGTGAGAAGGGCGAGCAGCACACGCAGTCCGGTTTCGAGGTCACCACCATGGGCGGCCGCAAATCCACCGGCATCGATGCCATCTGGTGGGTCAAGCGCGCCGAGGAACTGGGCGCAGGCGAGATCCTGCTCAACTCCATGGACGCCGACGGCACCCAGGAGGGCTTCGATCTGGAAATGATCCGCGCCGTGCGCAAGGAGGTCAAGATCCCGATCATCGCCTCCGGCGGCGCCGGCAAGGTCGAGGATTTCCCGCCCGCCATCGAGGCCGGCGCGGACGCCGTGCTGGCCGCATCCGTGTTCCATTACGGCATCATGACCATCGCCGACGTCAAGGCCGAGCTCAAGAAGCACGGCTACACCGTGCGCTGAAACGAAGCAACCATACGAAAAAGCAAGAGGACATGACGAACACAACCACCGAAACCATCGCATACGACAACTCCGAAACCCTGGATCCGCGCATCGCGGAACGGCTGAAGCGCGATTCCAAGGGTCTGGTCGCGGCCGTGATCCAGCAGTACGACACCCGTGAGGTGCTGATGGTCGGATACATGAACGACGAGGCGCTGCGTCGCACCCTGACCACCGGCCGCGTGACCTTCTGGTCCCGGTCCCGCCAGGAATACTGGCGCAAGGGCGACACGTCCGGCCATGTGCAGTACGTCAAGGGCGTCTCGCTCGACTGCGACGGCGACGCGCTGCTGGTGGAGGTCGACCAGGTGGGCGCCGCCTGCCATACCGGCAAGCGCAGCTGCTTCCTCGAGGGCGGCCCGCTGCCCGTGGTCGAAGGCCACCGTCCCGCCGACCAGTGAGCCGGCTTCCCATCCGAACAGCTTTTCCCAAGGAGGATCGTATGAGCGAATGCAGCGTCAAGCACCTGAAGTGGGGTGCCACCTGGCCCAGCCGCGAACAGTTCCACGAGCTGGCCGATAAGGGATACCGTGTGATTCCGATCGTGCGCAGGCTGCTCGCCGACTCGCTCACGCCGGTAGGCTTCTACGAGCGTCTCGCCGGCGGCCGCAGCGGCACGTTCATTCTCGAATCAGCGGAATTCGGCGGCACTTGGAGCCGATACAGCTTCATCGGCGTCAACTCGATGGCCCAGTTGCGTTCCCATGACGGCCAGGCCGACTGGCTCGGCAAGGTGCCGGCGGGCGTGCCGCGCACCGGCGACGTGATCGAAGTGGCCCATGCCACGTTGAAGACGTTGAAGGCCCCGCATGTGGAGGGGCTGCCGAACCTGACCAGCGGTCTGGTCGGCACGGTGGGCTGGGATGCGATCCGCCATTGGGAGCCCACCCTGCGCGCCGAGGCGCCGAACGAGACCGGTCAGCCGGAAACCGTGCTCGCCTTGGCCACGGACATCGCCGTGGTGGACCATGTATCCGGCTCCGTATGGCTCATCGCCAACGCGGTGAACGTGGACGACAAGCCCACCCGCGCGGATGCCGCCTACAACGAGGCCGTGGCCCGACTCGACCAAATGCAGCGCGACGCCGCCACGCCCACGCAGGGCGAGGCACGTGTCAACGTGCTGGACGAGACGGTCGAACAGCCCGAACTGCGCTTCCGCACCGAGAAGAGCCATTACGAGCATGCGGTGGAGGAGGCCAAGCGTCACATCATCGACGGCGACGTGTTCCAGGTGGTCATCTCCCAGCGACTCGACATCGATTCGCCCGCCGACCCGTTCGACGTGTACCGCGTGCTGCGCACCCTGAACCCGAGCCCGTACATGTACTTCATGGCGCTCACCGATGCGCAGGGCCGTGACTTCAACGTGATCGGCTCCAGCCCGGAAACCCTCATCAAGGTGGACAACGGCCATGCCATGACCTTCCCGATCGCAGGTTCCCGCCCGCGTGGCGCCACCCCGGAGGAGGACGAGAAGCTCGCCAAGGAGCTGCTGGCCGATCCGAAGGAACGCAGCGAGCACATCATGCTCGTGGACCTGGCTCGCAACGACCTGAGTCGTGTGTGCGATCCGACCACGGTCGAGGTCGTCTCCCTTATGGACATCAAGCGATTCAGTCATATCATGCATATCTGCTCCACCGTGACCGGCCGCGTGAACCCGTCCATGACCGCGTTCGACGTGTTCACCTCCGCGTTCCCGGCCGGCACGCTCTCCGGCGCCCCCAAGCCGCGCGCCATCGAGATCATCGATGAGCTGGAACCCGCCGACCGTGGCATCTACGGCGGCACCGTGGGCTACTTCGACTTCTCCGGCAATCTGGACATGGCCATCGCCATCCGCACCGCGTTCCTGCGCGACCATGAGGCGAGCGTGCAGGCCGGTGCCGGCATCGTGCTCGACTCCGTGCCCGCCACCGAATGGCAGGAGACGCGCAACAAGGCCGAGGCCAGCGTGGAGGCCGTGCAGATCGCCGCCCAGCTGCGCGAACTGTAAGGTAGTAAGCTAATCCGGCTCCCCTCTTTGAGAGCTGAGCCGTGAAGCAAACAGTCCGGCGGACTGTTTGTAGGCGAGGTGAGCGGCTGTGCCGCGAAGGCTCCCCTCTCTGAGGGGAGCTGTCAGCGAAGCTGACTGAGGGGAGTTTCGATTTCAACGGCGGCTTCCCTTGGTCTCACCCCGTTCGACAGCTCCCCTCGGAGAGGGGAGCCTTGTCTTTGATCAACGTGTTGTCTGATTTGTCTGTTATCTGCTTAAAACAACACGTTGTTTATTGAACTGATGATGGAATCATACAGAAAACCTGTATGCGACGATGCATTACGGACCATGCCACATAGAGTGGAGCCAGTAATCGACCGGCATAGGCGGAGGCGAATCATGGCACAGCATATGAACGAGTCGGATGGGGATATGCTCCGACAAGACCATCGGCGGGCCGGGCGATGGGCCGGGGCATGCATCTCCGCCTTGCTGGTCGTGGTGCTGGTCGCCGGGGGAGCGCTGGCCGTACGGCATATGACCGGCCTGCCATGGCGTTCGATGGGCGGCGCGCTCGGCGAAGCCGTCACCATCTCCATCGCCTCCGTCACCGGCGGAAAACAGCCCGACGATACGTCGGTCATGTCTAAGCAGGAAGTGCAACGGCGATACCCGAGACAGGCCAGTCCGGTCGACTTCAACGGCAACGGCACGGACGACTACGCGGACATCCTCGCCGGCGCGCTGCAGGACGCCGCGAACAAACCCAAATACGACAGCGGCTATTATCAGGGCGGCTACCCGCCGGACGACCGCGGCGCCTGCACCGACGTCATCTGGCGCGCCTTCCGCGAGGCCGGCTACGATCTCAAGGCCACGGTCGACGCCGACATCGCGGCCGACCCCGCATCCTACGCCGCCGTGGCTCCGAATCCCGACCCGAACATCGACTTCCGCCGCACCGGCGTGCTTGACGTGTTCCTCGCCAAATACGCGCAAAGCCTGACCACGGACACCGACGACAAGGCCCAATGGCAGGCCGGCGACATCGTGGTGTTCGCGCACACCAAGCACATCGGCGTCATCTCCGACAAACGCGATGCGAACGGACTGACCTACGTCATCCACAACATGGGTCAGGAACAACGCGAAAACGACTACTTCTCGTTCAGAAAACACATGACGGTCACCGGGCATTACCGTTTCGACGCCTCTCGGGTGCCGGTCGGCGTACTGAAGGCCTGGCAGCGGTCCTGACGCAGTGTCCTGACGCAGTCATGGCCGTCCGTCCGCCGATTCACCGTCTAGGCCCACGTCCGGCTATCATGGGGAGGTCCATCCGCGGAAACCTACCCATGACCAAAGGAGTTTGCAGGCATGTCGGACGACGGAAAGGCCACAGCCACCACCGGGGCTTCGAACGCAGACGGCGAGACCGGCTCGGCCACCGGCACCGGTCTCGAACGGAAGATGGAATCCCGCCATCTGACCATGATCTCCCTGGGCGGCGTGATCGGCACCGGCCTGTTCGTCTCCTCCGGATACACGATCCATCAGGCGGGTCCGCTGGGCGCGATCCTGGCGTATGCGGTCGGCTCGCTGCTGGTCTACTGCGTGATGGTCTCGCTTGGCGAGCTGTCCGTGGCCATGCCGTACGCGGGCAGCTTCCATCTGTACGCGAAACGGTTCATCGGTCCCGGCAGCGCGTTCGTCATCGCCATCCTTTACTGGCTCAACTGGGCGGTGGCGTTGGCCAGCGAATTCACGGCCGCCGGCCTGCTCATGCAGCGCTGGTTCCCGGATTCGCCCTCATGGGTGTGGTCGGCCGTGTTCATCGCCGTGGTATTCGCGCTCAACATCCTGTCCGTTCGGTTGTACGGCGAGGCGGAATTCTGGTTCGCCTCGATCAAGGTGTTCGCCATCGTGGCGTTCATCGTCATCGGCCTGCTTGCGATTTTCGGCGCGATTCCGATCTCCGGATACGACCATGCGCCCCTGTTCGGCAACTTCGTGTCGGACGGCTGGTTCCCGAACGGTTTCGCCCCCGTGTTCTCCACGCTGCTGACCGTGGTGTTCGCCTTCTCCGGCACCGAAGTGGTGGGCGTGGCCGCCGGCGAGACGAAGGATCCCGGCCGAGCCATCCCGAAGGCCGTGCACACCACGGTGTTCCGTCTGGCCATGTTCTTCATCGGATCCATCGCGGTGATGGCGGCGTTGATCCCCTGGCATCAGGCGGGCGTGGAGACCAGTCCGTTCGTGCTCGTGTTCCAGTCGATTGGCATGCCGTTCGCAGGCGACGTGATGAATTTCGTGGTGCTGACGGCCGTGCTCTCCGCCGCGAACTCCGGCCTGTACGTGTGCTCGCGCATGGTCTGGTCGCTCGCCAAGGAACGGCTCATCCCCGCCCGGTTCGCCAAGACCAACTTCCATGGCGTGCCCGTGTGGGCCGTGCTGTTCTCCATGGCAGGCTCCCTGCTCGCGCTGCTCTCCTCGGTGATCGCCGCGTCCACCGTGTACCTGGTGCTGGTGGCCGTCTCCGGTCTGGCCACGCTCGTGGTGTGGTTCTCCGTATGCGTGTGCCATATCCGCTTCCGCCGCGAATGGGCGAAGGCGGGGCATAGCGTATCCGAGCTCGGCTACCGGGCGCCCGGATTCCCGGTGCTGCCGTGGCTGGCCATCGCCATGTGCATCGGCGCGCTCGTGCTCGTGGTGCTCGACGAGACGCAGCGTTCCACGCTCTACTGCATGATTCCATTCGTCGCCTGCTGCTATGCCGGCTACTACGCGCTGGAACGTCGCCGCAAGCGCGAGGAGTTCGGGGATTAGCGAGGATCGGGACGGGCACGTCATTGTCCGACATGCCTCGTTTCCCGTCTGTTCACCTTATCCACTACAATCTTCCGCCGAACCGTAACGAGAAGAGCGGAGGGATAACCATGTTCATGGCAGAGAAAGAGACTGTGGATAAGGCCAGCGGCATGAAACACTATGCCGGTCTGGCGGTATTCTCCTCGGCGGTCGGGCACGCGCTCGACGGCCTTGACCTGATGATTCTGGGCTTTGCGATGTCCGGCATCATGGCCAGCTTCAACATCGACAAGACCACGGCGAGCACGCTGACCACCATCACGCTGGCCGGTGCCTTCCTGGGCGGTCTGGTGTTCGGACGTCTGGCGGACAAGTACGGCCGCATCCGCGTGCTGACCTATTCGGTGATCTTCTTCGGCGTATTCACGCTGTTCTCGGCGTTCGCCCCGAACTTCTTCCTCATGGCGCTGTTCCGCTTCCTCGCCGGCGTGGGCATCGGCGCGGAATTCGGCATCGGCATGGCCATCGCCGCCGAGGCGTCCAGCCCGGCCAACTGCGCCAAGGCGACCTCCGGCGTGGGACTCGGCTTCCAGGTTGGCGTGCTGCTCGCCTCGCTGCTGAGCGCCCCGATCCTCACCGCCTTCGGATGGCGCGGCCTGTTCGCCATCGGCATCGTGCCGGCCATCGTGGCCATCCTCATCCGAGTGTTCGTGCCCGAGCCCCCCGCTGTACCTCAAGCATCGCCAGACGGCCAAGGAACACGGCTCGATCCGCCAGCTGTTCTCCACGCCCGAACGTGTGCGTTTCTCCATCGCCATCATCATCCTGTGCACCGTGCAGAACTGCGGCTACTTCGGCATCATGACCTGGCTGCCCAGCTACCTCAACACCGAGCTCAACCTGTCCCTGACCTCCACCGGCATCTGGACCGCCGTGACCGTGCTCGGCATGATGCTCGGCATCTCCGTATTCGGCTTCCTCGCCGATCACCTCGGCCGCCGCCCGGCATTCTGGATCTTCCAGATCGGCGCGGCCATCATGGTGGTGGTGTACAGCCAGCTCAAGGACCCGAACGCGCTGCTCATCGGCGGCTTCTTCATGGGCATGTTCGCCAACGGCATGATCGGCGGCTACGGCGCGCTCATCTCCGAACTGTTCCCGACCGAGCTTCGCGCCACCGCGCAGACCGCACTGTACAACACCGGCCGCTTCATCGGCGGCGGCCTCGGCCCGGTCGTCATCGCGGCGATCGCAACCGGCCACGGCTTCGGCTTCGCGCTGGCCACCATCGCGTCCATCTACATCATCGCGTTCATCACGATGTTCTTCATCCCCGAGAGGAAGGGTGCGGCGCTCGAGTAACGGGCTTCCCGACACCCCCCAACGCCAGGCCGGCTCGGCGTTGCACACGCCGGCCGAATATGACTTGTGCGCATGCCTCGATATGAATCGGGACATGCGCACAGTCATATCCGGCCATGATTGGCGGGCCGGCAATGGTTCATGATTCGTTATTCGCCGATGATGCCGCCAACGATGCCGGAGACGATCGACATGATGACCGAGCCGATCACCGACCACCAGAAACCATCGATGACCACACCCACGCCGAACAGGGAGAACGCCAGATACGAGGCGAGCTCCATGAACAGCCAGTTGAGAATCAACGCGAACAGGCCAAGGCTCAGGATGGAAATCGGCAACGCGAGCAGATGCACGACCGGTTTGATCGAGGCGTTGATCAACGCCATGAACAGGGAAAACGCGGCCACGCCGAGAATCGGCGGCTCGCCCACCGCCTCCATGCCGGGCAATACGGCGACCATGACGGCCGCGGCGATCGTCAACACCAGCCAACGGGAAATGAATTGTCTCATACCTTCCGATTCTTCCAGCCTAAATGTCACCGGAATGTGATTACACGGATTACACGCAATCGGCGGAATGAACATCAATCATGCTGAAGCGGCATCCCGGACCGTTCGGCAAGCTGATCGCGGATCTCGGTGAGCAGGGCCACGGTTTGCGCTTCAGGCGTGATCTCCGGTGCCTTGGCCTTCTCTTCGGCTTCCTGCTTGATCTTGGCCTTGACCAGCAGCGCCTCGGACATGTCGCGGAACTTATTTATTGGCACCAGAATGAAGCAATACACAGCCACGGCGATCACCAGGAAATTAAGCAATGCGCCTAGTATCGCGCCCAACGACACCGTGACGCCATTAAACGTGAACGCTAGCAGCCCGCTCATATCCGGTTTGCCGAACACCATGGCGATCAGCGGGTTGATGAGACTGTTCACAATCGCGTTCACCACCGACGTGACCGCACTGCCCATCACCACGCCGACTGCCATGTCGATCATGTTTCCCCGTGAAATAAACTTCTTGAATCCATCGATCATTATTGCTCCTTTGGTATAGATGCGGTGTTGCGATTCCTGGATGGATCATGGTCTTCCGCAACCGATGAAAAATGAATGACGCAAGATCGTTGGATCGGAAGCCGACCCAGGTTCCGCTGATCAGTGGACGAGGAAGTTCTCGACCAGCGCAATCATCGTATCTTTGGTTCGCTCGCCCTCATGCTGAACTAGTGCAAAATATGCACTAGTTGAAATTCCTTGCAATTCCTCGGCTTGTGCGACTTTGATATGTCTGCGGATGGTTGTCACATCACGACCGAACAGCAGCGCCATCTGCTGTTGCGTTAGCCATACGGTGTCCTGGTTGACTTTCACATCGAGATGGACGGTGTGGTCCGCGCTCTCATAGAGCTCAATCTGCCGATTCGTTTCCGAGGCCATGGTCTGCTCCTTCGCATAATGCGTATACATGCATTGCCATCGTTCGGCATATTCGCATGCTCTCCCGGAAGACACCCGATGACATGAATAAGCATAACACACAAATGGAACATATGTTCGAATTTTGTCGTGGAATCAGGTATTCTATGGAAGGACATGACATACGTGCGTTCGGGAGACAATCTCTGTCTCGGGTCCGCACAGGGGAGATGCCGACAATACGGAAGGTGGGAAGACTGTGGCGACAACGCGGAATGACGCTGCGAGACGAACCAAAGGCAAAAGCGGCGAGGTCATCGTCGAAAAGGTGATGACCAGCGACTCGTTCCTGTCGCGGGAAATCAGGAAGGCGCCGCTCGTGGAGCATGACGGCTCGCTCGTGGCCGACATCTCGCACATCCCCAACGACCTCAAGATCACCATCCAGGGCGCTCGCGAACATAACCTCAAGAACGTTGATCTGGCGATCCCACGCAACCGCATGGTGGTGTTCACCGGCTTGTCCGGCTCGGGCAAATCCTCGCTGGCGTTCGACACCCTGTTCGCCGAAGGCCAGCGCCGGTACGTCGAATCGCTGTCCGCGTACGCCCGCCAGTTCCTCGGGCAGATGGACAAGCCCGACGTCGATTTCATCGAAGGCCTGAGCCCGGCCGTCTCCATCGACCAGAAGACCACGAACCGCAACCCGCGTTCGACGGTCGGCACCATCACCGAGATCTACGATTACCTGCGTCTCCTGTTCGCCCGCACCGGCGTGCCGCACTGCCCCGAATGCGGCGAGCCGGTGGCCTCGCAGACCCCGCAGCAGATCGTGGACACGCTGCTCGGCTACCCGGAGCGCACGCGATTCCAGATTCTGGCTCCCGTGGTCAAAGGCCGTAAAGGCGAATTCGTGGACATGCTCGAACTCCTGCGTTCCGACGGCTACGCCCGCGCGCTCATCGACGGCGAGATGAAACAGCTGTCCGACGACATCAAGCTCACCAAGCAGAAGAAGCACACCATCGAGGTGGTGGTGGACCGTCTTGTGGTCAAGGACGGCATCCGCCAACGTCTCACCGACTCGGTGGAGACCGCGCTCAAGCTCGCCAACGGCAGCATCGTCATCGACTTCGTGGACGAGGAGGAAGGCAGCCCCGCCCGCCGTCAGCCGTTCTCCGAACACCGCAGCTGCCCCAACGGGCACACGCTCGAACTGGACGAGATCGAGCCGCGCACCTTCTCCTTCAACGCACCCTACGGCGCATGCCCGGACTGCACCGGTCTGGGCTTCAAACTGGAGATCGACCCCGACCTCATCATCTCCGACCCGGACAAGTCCTTGGCCGAAGGCGTCATCGAGCCGTGGAGCGGCACCAAGATGACCTCCCAGTACTACGGCCACATCCTCGAAGGCCTGGCCCGCGAGATGGGCTTCTCCATGAAGACCCCGTGGAAGAACCTGCCCGAGGACGTCCGGCACGACATCCTGTACGGCCACGACTTCAAGGTGGACGTCTCCTACCGCAACCGCTGGGGCCGTTTGCGCGAATACTCCACCGGGTTCGAGGGCGTGGTGCGCACGCTCATGCGCCGCCATGACGAGACCGACTCGCAGTCCATGCGCGAATACTACGAGTCCTACATGCGTGAGGTGCCCTGCCAGGTCTGCCACGGTCGCAGGCTCAAGCCCGAGGTCCTGGCGGTCACCGTGGACGGCAAGTCCATCTTCGACGTATGCGACATGCCGGTGGTCCGTGAACTGGAATGGGTCAACGGTCTGAAGCTCGAAGGCGCCGCGCAGATGATCGCCGGCGAGGTGCTCAAGGAGATCAAGGCCCGCCTCGGCTTCCTCAACGACGTCGGCCTCGACTACCTGACGCTGTCCCGTGCCGCGGCCACGCTGTCCGGTGGCGAGGCGCAGCGCATCCGTCTCGCCACGCAGATCGGCTCCGGTCTGGTCGGCGTCATGTACGTGCTGGACGAGCCGTCCATCGGCCTGCACCAGCGTGACAACGAACGGCTCATCGAAACCCTGCATCACCTGCGCGACCTCGGCAACACGCTCATCGTGGTCGAACATGACGAGGACACGATACGTCAGGCCGATTGGGTGGTGGACATCGGCCCCGGTGCCGGCGAACACGGCGGAGAGGTCATCTACTCCGGTCCCGCCAAGCACCTCATCGAGGCGAAGCGTTCCATCACCGGCGACTACATCGCCCACCGGCGCGAGATCGCCGTGCCCGCCCATCGGCGCAAGGTCCACAAGACCAAGGTGCTCAAGGTGGTCGGCGCACGCGAGAACAACCTCAAGAACATCGACGTGAGCTTCCCGCTCGGCGTCTTCACCGTGGTCACCGGCGTGTCAGGCTCCGGCAAATCCTCGCTGGTGAACACGATCCTCTACCCGGTGCTCGCGGACAAGCTCAACGGCGCACGCATCGTGCCCGGCAAACACACGCGCGTGGAAGGCGTGGACCAGGTGCGCAAGGTGATCCATGTGGACCAGAACCCCATCGGGCGCACGCCGCGTTCCAACCCCGCCACATACACCGGCGTCTGGGACAAGATCCGCACGTTGTTCGCCAAGACCCCCGAGGCGCAGGTGCGCGGATACGGCCCCGGTCGGTTCAGCTTCAACGTCAAGGGCGGCCGTTGCGAGGCCTGCCACGGCGACGGCACGCTGAAGATCGAGATGAACTTCCTGCCGGACGTGTACGTGGACTGCGAGGTCTGCCATGGCAAGCGGTACAACCGCGAGACGCTGGAGGTCACCTACAACGGCAAGACCGTGGCGGACATCCTCGACATGCCCATCGAGGAGGCCGCCGACTTCTTCAAGGCGTACACCGGCATCTCCCGGTACCTCAAGACCCTGGTGGACGTGGGTCTCGGTTACATCCGGCTCGGCCAGCCGGCGCCCACGCTTTCGGGCGGCGAATCGCAGCGTGTGAAGCTCGCCACCGAACTGCAGCGCAGGTCGGACGGCAAGACCGTGTACATCCTCGACGAGCCGACCACCGGCCTGCACTTCGAGGACGTGAACAAGCTGCTCAAGGTGCTGCAGTCCCTGGTGGACAAGGGCAACACCGTGATCGTCATCGAGCACAACCTCGATGTGATCAAGGAGGCTGATTGGCTCATCGATCTGGGACCGGAAGGCGGAGACGGCGGCGGCACCATCGTCACCCAGGGCACTCCGGAGCAGGTCGCCGAATGCGCGGACTCCTGGACCGGCAGGTTCCTGAAGCCCATGCTCTAGCCATTGTCCCTATCTGGTCCGGTGTCCGCGTGGGGTCGGCATATACGATGTCCGACACGCTCCGGGCCGCTCAGGCCGAGTCTTTACGGTCTGACATCGTATATGCCGACCCCACGCTCGTTCTGCGCATATGTTGCGGATGGATGATAGATGACGAACGATATTGAACGGCATAGTCCGGATGAGTGGCGCAAGACCGCCATGGTGCTGATGGATGGCGCCACGACGGATGATGGCGGGGCCGGGGATGCCGCTGCCGGGGGAGCGAAGGCGCGGGTCAACGTGAACGGAGCCCCATTACTGGGGGATTCGCGTGATCTGTTCCGGCCGAAGACCTCGGACATCCCTGCCAAACCGGGCGTCTACAAATGGCGTGATGGCGAAGGCCGCGTCATCTACGTGGGCAAGGCCAAGAACCTGCGCAACAGGCTCACCAACTACTTCCAGCCGCTGTATCTGCTGCATCCGCGCACGCAGACCATGGTGCTCACGGCACGCAGTCTGGAATGGACCGTCGTGGCCACCGAACTGGAATCCCTGACCCTGGAATACACGTGGATCAAGGAGTTCGACCCGCGGTTCAACGTGCAGTTCCGCGACGACAAGACCTATCCGTATCTGGCGGTGAGCACGGGCGAACGCATTCCCCGCGTCTGGGTCACCCGTTCGCGCAAACGCCGTGACACCCGGTATTTCGGCCCCTATGCGAAGGTATGGGAACTCAGGCACAGCCTCGACCGTCTGCTGCGCACCTTCCCGGTCCGTACATGCACCACCAACGTGTTCCACAAGGCCCAGCTCACCGGCCGCCCATGCCTGCTCGCCTCGATCGGCAAATGCTCCGCGCCGTGCATCGGCCGCATCGAAGCCGCCGACCACCGCAGGCTCGCCGAACAGCTGGTGGGCGTGATGACCGGCCGGCTCGGCCGCCCGTACATCGCCCAGCTCACGCGCGAAATGAAGGAGGCCAGCGCCGAACTCGAGTTCGAAAAGGCCGCGCGTCTGCGCGACCAGATCCAGATGCTCGAAACCGTGGTCCAGCAGAACGCCGTCGTCTTCGATCAGGACGTGGACGCGGACGTGTTCGGCTTCGCCAGCGACGAGCTCGAGGCCTCCGTCCACGCCTTCTACGTGCGGGCCGGATCGATCCGCGGCGAACGCAACTGGAGCGTCGAGCGTGTCGAGGACATCTCGGACGGCGACCTCATGGCCGACCTCATCGTGCAGGTGTATTCGGACGCGACCGGCGCTGACGAACGCGCGGGGGAAGAGGGAGCCTCCATCTCAACCAGACGCGAGGCCATCGGCTCCACGCAGACCGTCACGGCGACCGATGCGTTGGCCCGCGCCAAGGCGACCCGCGAACGCAACACCCGTCAGGAAGTCACGGGCCGTGCCGATCTGCTCGCCCCCATCGCGCCCGTGCCACGCGAGATCATCGTGCCCGTCGAACCGTCCCGCAGCCAGGAACTCGAGAACTGGCTGACCGGACTGCGCGGGGGAGCGGTGACCATCCGCGTGGCCTCCCGTGGCGACAAGAAACAGCTCATGGACCGCGCGAACGAGAACGCAAACCAGGCGTTGGCCCGCGCCAAGATGAGCCGTATCTCGGACATGGGCGCCCGCACCCAGGCCATGAACGACGTGGCCGAGGCATTGGGCCTGTCCGAGGCGCCGCTGCGCATCGAATGCTACGACATCTCGAACACCGTGGGAGGCGCGTTCCAGGTCGCCTCGATGGTGGTGTTCGAGGACGCCATCGCCAAGAAGTCCGAATACCGTCGTTTCGCCATCCGCGGCAACGACGGCAAAGGTGCGGTGGACGACCTGTCGGCACTGTACGAGACCCTGACCCGGCGATTCCGTCACGGCAACATCGCGGGCGATTCGGGCGAGAGCATGGATGCCGAGGAACGGGCGGCGCGGGCCGTCGCGGAGCGCAGACATGAGACTCCATCCGGGGGCGCGGGGGACACCGTGCATCCGGATGCGGCGCGGACGCCATCACCGGATGCGGACGTGCCGTCTCGGATGGAATCCACGGACCGGCAGTCCTCTCCGGATGAGCCGGGCATGCTCGTCCAGCAGAACGCCAATCGACGCCATTTCGCCTACAAACCGAACCTTGTGGTGGTCGATGGCGGCCAGCCGCAGGTCATGGCCGCCGCCAGGGCGTTGCGTGACTGCGGCGTGGACGACGTGGCCGTCTGTGGTCTGGCCAAGCGGCTTGAGGAGGTCTGGGTGCCGGACGACGACTATCCGATCATCCTCAAGCGTCAGTCCGAAGGCATGTACCTGCTGCAGCGCGTGCGTGACGAATCCCACCGGTTCGCCATCACCTACCATCGCCAGCAGCGGCGCAAGGGCGCCTTGCGCAGCGCGCTGGACGATATCCCCGGCATCGGCGAAAGCTACCAGAAGCGGCTGCTTGCGCATTTCGGCTCCGTCAAGGCCATGCGCGAAGCCAGCGTGGAGGACTTCGAGGCGGTCAAGGGCATCGGCCACGCCAAGGCCAAGACGCTGTACCACGCATTGCATGGGGAATCCTGACCTCGGCGCCGGCGGCTGTCCGCATACAGCCGCCATCCAGACGATATTCGGCGATCGTCCATGAATGTAACGGCATCCATCTCGGAAGTCGGCTAGCATGGGGAGAGTCAACAAGGAGGGGATATGGTCAACTATCGCTGCGCGGTACTCGGCAAGCCCATCGCGCATTCGCTCTCGCCGGTGCTCCACAACGCCGCCTACGATTCGCTCGGACTGCACGACTGGTTCTACGACAAGCATGAGGTGGGGCAGGAAGACCTGGACGTCTTCCTCAAGGGGCTCGACCCCGCATGGGCCGGCCTGAGCCTGACCATGCCGCTGAAGAAGACCATCCAGCCGTACGGCACGCCCTCCAACCTGTGGGCCGAGGAACTCAAGGTGGCCAACACCGCCGTGTTCGACTGGAGCGAGCCGGACCGCAGCGACCCGGCATGGCCGAACGGCAGGCCGGCGATCAAGCTGTACAACACGGACGTCATCGGCATCCAGCTCGCCTTCGACCACGCCAACCGCGAGCTCGGCCTCCACCACACCGACCGCCGCGCAGGCGAAGCGCTTGTCATCGGCAACGGCAACACCGCCACCTCGGCCACGGCCGCCCTGTGCATGATGCCCGAGATCGGCCGCATCACCGTGGCCGCCCGCCATCCGGGCAAGAATCCCACGCTGAAAGCCGTGGCGGAGAAATTCATCAAATCCGACCGTCCCTATCGCGAGATCGATCTGGCGGACGAGGACGAGGTGCTCAAAGCCGCCGGCGAGGCAACTTACGTGATCAACACCATCCCCGGCCATGCGGCCGACGGTCTCGCCCGACTGTTCACCGGCGTCGGGAGCACGACCTTCGGCGGCCTGCTGCTGGACGTGGTATACGATCCGCGCCCCACCTCGCTCATGCGGGCATGGCGTTCCCGCGCCGGCCACGCCATCGGCGGCGAGGAAATGCTGTTGTACCAGGCCCTGGTGCAGGTGCTGCTCATGACCGGCATCTGGGACGACGACCCGCCCAGCGACGCGGACCAGCGACTGCAGAACACCACCACCGAAGACGACCATCTGGAAATCGACATGCGCAGGGCACTTGAGGAGGCACTGTGATGGATCAACAGACCCCCACCGGCAACATCGCGCCGGCCGGCGACGCCGACCGCCGAAACCAGCGGAACAATGTGACGGCACAGACGCGGACGGGCGGCGACACCATGCCCAACCCGCTCGACTCCTTCGAGGTGCTGCTCATCACCGGCATGTCCGGCGCGGGCCGCTCCCACGCCGCCGACTGCGTGGAGGACATGGGCTGGTACGTGGTGGACAACCTGCCACCCAAACTGCTCGTGCCCCTCGTGGACATGATGACCACCTCCGGCAAGGACGGCGGTGTGCACAAGCTCGCGGCCGTCATCGACGTGCGCTCCCGCAGCTACTTCGACGACCTTGCCGCCGTGCTGGGACACCTCGACGACCTCGGCGTCAAGACCCGCATCCTCTTCCTGGACGCCAGCAACGAGGTGCTCATCAAGCGGTACGAATCCGTGCGCCGCCCGCATCCGCTGCAGCACGGCAACCGCCTCATCGACGGCATCAAGGAGGAGCGCCAGCTGCTCGTGGGACTCAAGGAGCGCGCCGACTGGGTGATCGACACCAGCAAGCTCTCCATCCACCAGCTCTCCACCCGCCTGTACGAGGCGATGCTCGGCTCCGGTCCCACCACGGTGGCCGTGCACATCTTCAGCTTCGGCTTCAAGTACGGCATGCCCATCGACGCCGACTTCGTGGCGGACGTACGCTTCCTGCCCAACCCGTTCTGGGTGCCGAGCCTGCGCGAGCTCACCGGCCGGGACAAGCCGGTGGCCGATTACGTGCTCTCCAGCAAGGGGGCCAAGGAATTCCTCGATTCCTACGAAAAGGCCATAGAGATCGCGTTGGAAGGATACGCCCAGGAGGACAAGCACTACCTGACCATCGCCGTCGGTTGCACCGGCGGACAGCACCGTTCGGTGGCCATGAGCGAGGAACTGGCCCGCCGCTTGCGCGCGCACGGTCTCAATGTGACCGTTTCCGCCCGCGAACAGCACAAGTCCCGCTCCTCCTGACGGCCGGATGAAGGTCGTAAGGATGACCACACTGCGAGAAGGAGAGGGCCGAAATACGTATCGAACGGGTTTAGTTGTCCACTAGATTAGGTATCACAGTAAGCCGATGGCTGCCGGCGCGTCACTTTCGTGTTGACGATTCGAAACGCCTGAAGCATTGGGAAGAACGGGACTGTAGGAGGTTGGATCTTGGCTCTTCTGGATGACGTTAAAAGCGAGTTGGCAGCCTTTGAGGGTGACTCCCCAGCCGCTATCAAGGCCCAGGCCGCGGCCATGATCCGTTTCGGCGGAGGCCTCCGCCCCGTGCAGAACACCTACGTGATCCAGGCGGTGTTCACCTCGCTGGATTCCGCCGAATGGCTCAGGAACACGTTGAGGGACGTGTTCGGCCATGAAGCCGAGGTCAATCATCTCACCCGCCAGACGCCGAACGGCCCGGTCGAGACCTACGTGGTGCTCGTCACCCGCAACGTCGTGGCCCTGGCGCTGCAGACCGGTCTGGTGGACCGCCGCAAGCAGCAGGTGCGCGGTTTGCCCGCCGAGGTGGTCAACGGTTCCATCGCCCAGATCAAGGCCGCATGGCGCGGCGCGTTCATGGCCCGTGGCTTCCTGTCCGATCCCGGCAAGGCCAGCTTCCTGGAGATCGCATGTCCCACCGAGGAGGCCGCCATGGCCCTGTGCGGCGTGGCCCGCCGACTCGGCATCCAGGCCAAGCATCGTACGCTGCGCAGCTCCGAGCGCGTGACGCTCAAGGATCCGGACGCCATCGAGCGCATGTTGAAGCTCATGGGCGCCTCGCGCTCCGCCCGCGAATGGACCGGCAAGCGTTCCGACGGCGAGGCCCGCGGCAAGGCCAACCGCCTGGCCAATTTCGACGACGCCAACATGCGCCGTTCCGCCAAGGCCGCCGCCGAGGCCAGCGAGAAGGTGCAGCACGCCTTCGAGGTGCTGGGGGACAATATCCCGGACAACCTGCGCCAGGCAGGCCAGCTGCGCATCGACCACGTGGACAAGAGCCTTGAGGAGCTCGGCAAGCTCGCCGAACCGCAGATCACCAAGGACGCCATCGCCGGCCGTATCCGCCGTCTTCTGCAGCTTGCCGAGAAGACCGAGAAGGCACGCGCCGCCGAAGGCAAGTGAGCGCTCACAACGCATCGCGTCCATCGTGACCACACTGTGTACGACACCGCATTCGTCTACTGGATGGAATGCGGTGTTTTTCTATAAATGCCTGTAATATGCGAAGTGGCAAAACTGGCCACTTTGACGTTTCCATTCGTCAAGGAAAGGAAATTATGAAGACACTCAAGGACCTTGGAGATCTCAAGGGCAAGCGCGTTCTGGTTCGCGCCGATTTCAATGTTCCGCTGGACGGCACCACCATCACCGATGACGGTCGTATCAAGGCCGCTCTGCCGACCATCAAGACCCTGCGTGAGGAAGGCGCCAAGGTCATCCTCATGGCCCACCTCGGCCGCCCGAAGGGCAAGGTCGTTCCCGAGTTGAGCCTGGCCCCGGTCGCCAAGCGTCTGGGCGAGCTGCTCGGCATCGAGGTCCCGCTGGCCAAGGACACCTACGGCGAGGATGCCCAGGCCAAGGTCGCCGCGATGAACGACGGTGACGTGGTCCTGCTCGAGAACGTGCGCTTCAACCCGGAGGAGACCTCCAAGGACGCCGCCGAACGCGCCGTCTACGCCAAGAAGATCGCCGCCCTCGGCGAGGCCTTCGTGTCCGACGGCTTCGGTGTGGTCCACCGCGCCCAGGGCTCCAACTACGACGTGGCCGCCGATCTGCCGGCCGCCGCCGGCCTGCTGGTCGAGAAGGAAGTCAAGGCCCTGTCCAAGGCCACCGAGAACCCGGAGCGTCCGTTCACCGTCGTGCTCGGCGGCTCCAAGGTCTCCGACAAGCTCGGTGTGATCGAGAACCTGCTCGACAAGGCCAACCGCCTCGTCATCGGCGGTGGCATGGTCTTCACCTTCCTCAAGGCCAAGGGCTACGAGGTCGGCACCTCCCTGCTCGAGGAGGATCAGCTCGACAAGGTCAAGGGCTACATCGAGACCGCCGAGAAGAACGGCGTCGAGCTCGTGCTGCCGACCGACATCGTCGTGAACCCCGGCTTCCCGGCCGGCGACACCCCGGTCGCCCCGGAGGTTGTCCCGGCTGACGCCATCCCGGCCGACAAGATGGGCCTGGACATCGGCCCGGAGTCCCAGAAGCTGTTCCACGACAAGATCGTGGACTCCAAGACCGTGGTGTGGAACGGCCCGATGGGCGTGTTCGAGATCCCGGAGTTCGCTGCCGGCACCAAGGCCGTGGCCCAGGGCCTCGTGGACGCCACCGCTGCCGGTGCGTTCACCATCGTCGGTGGCGGCGATTCCGCCTCCGCCGTGCGCAACCTCGGCTTCCCGGAGGACGGCTTCTCCCACATCTCCACCGGTGGCGGCGCCTCCCTCGAGTTCCTCGAGGGCAAGGAGCTCCCGGGCCTGAAGGTGCTGGAGTAGTCCATACAGACACCGTCGATCACGGTTGTACCAGGGCTCCCCTCCTCATGAGGGGAGCCATCTACGTTCAGGGAGGATTCGTTCATGGCGTCCAAGCGCATTCCGCTGGTGGCCGGCAACTGGAAGATGAACTTCGATCATCTGGAGGCCACCTACTTCGTGCAGAAGCTGGCTTGGCTGCTCAGGGACGCCCACTTCGACTTCAAACGGTGCGAGGTAGCACTGTTCCCCTCCTTCACCTCCCTGCGTAGCGTGCAGGTGCTCGTCGAGGCCGACCGTCTGCACCTGACCTACGGCGCGCAGTCCGTGTCCGTGACCACCCAAGGCGCCTTCACCGGCGACGTCTCCGCGGACATGATCGCCCACCTCGGCTGCTCGTACGTCATCGTCGGCCATTCCGAACGCCGCAAATACCATCCCGAGGACGACGCCAACATCGTCGACCAGGTGCGCGCCGTGCTCGCCGCGGGCATGCAGCCGATCCTGTGCGTGGGCGAAAGCTATGAGGAACGCCGCCAGGGCATCGAGCTCGACTTCGCCGTGGGCCAGGTCCGCGACGTCACGCGAGACCTGAGCGACGAGGAGGCCGCCAAGCTCATCGTTGCCTACGAACCGGTCTGGGCCATCGGCACCGGCATGGTGGCCACCCCGCAATCCGCGCAGGACGCCTCCGAGGCAATCCGCGCGGACCTCAAATCCACCTTCGGGCCGGAGGTCAGCGAATCCGTTCGCATCCTCTACGGCGGATCGGTCACCTCCAAGAACGCCGCGGAGCTCATCCGCCAGCCGGACGTGGACGGATTCCTCATCGGAGGCGCGGCGCTGGATGCCGACGAACTGTCCAGAATCGCCCGTCTCGCCCTGAAATCGACCCAATTACGGAAATAATGCGAGCGTATGCGGCGTTTTTCCGACGCCTGCGCTATGCTAGTCAACAGTTTGTTACACATCGGAGGTTACCTGTGACCGCTCTTAAGATCACGCTGCAAATCGTAGTCGTTCTGCTCAGCGCCCTGCTGACGCTGCTCATCCTCATGCACAAGGGCAAGGGCGGCGGTCTGTCGGATATGTTCGGCGGCGGCCTGACCCAGAACGCCGGCACCTCCGGCGTGGCCGAGAAGAACCTGAACCGTTGGACCGTGATTATCGCCCTGCTGTGGGTTGCCCTGATCATCGGCCTCGACATGATGACCAAGTTCAACCTCGCCTGATTCCATCAATCGTGAGTTCTGCGACCCATGACCCATCACCGGTCATGGGTCGCATTCGTTTGCGCGCGATTTCGCACGCCGAGTGCGGAGATGCCAAGGTAATCCGCCGAAAAACCGAGTAAGTAAGGAGACAACAGACCCATGGTCACCATGAACCGCAACAAAGTCGTCATCGTCGGCACCGGCCAGGTGGGCGCCACCGCCGCGTTCGGCATCGTCACGCACGGCCTGTGCAACGAACTGGTGCTCATCGACCACTTCGCGGCCAAGGCGCTGGGGGAGGCCCACGACCTCGACGACGGCAGCGAATTCCAGGACCGCCACGTCAAGGTGCGCGCCGGCGACTACGCCGACTGCAAGGACGCGGACATCGTGGTCATCACCGTGGGCCGCAAGCCGCCGGCCAACTCCACGCGCCTCGCCGAACTCGGCTTCACGGTCGGACTCGTGGGCGAAGTGGTGGACAACGTCATGGCCTCCGGCTTCGACGGCGTGATCGTCATGGTCTCCAACCCGGTGGACGTGATGGCCTGGTACGCCTGGAAACGCTCCGGACTGCCCCGCACGCAGGTGCTCGGCACCGGCACCGCGCTCGACACCTCCCGCCTCAAGACCATCATCGGCGAGGAGACCGGCCTCGACCCGCGCAACGTGGGCGGCTTCGTGATGGGAGAGCACGGCGACTCCCAGTTCACCGCATGGTCCACCGTCTCCCTCGGCGGCAAGCCGTTCGCCCGCTTCCTCGCGGACAACCAGGACCGTTTCGCATCCGTCTCCACCGCCGAGATCGAGGAGAAGACCCGCATGCGCGGCAACGAGATCGTGGCGGCCAAGGGCGGCACGAACTTCGGCATCGCCTCCACCGTGGCCGGCATCGTGCAGACCATCCTGTGGGACGAACGCCGCATCGTGCCCGTCTCCACGCTGCTTGACGGCGAATACGGCGAACACGACGTGTTCCTGGGAGTGCCCACCGAACTGCGCGCCAACGGCGCCAACGAAATCGTCGAACTCGAACTCAACGCCGAGGAACAGGCCAAGCTCCACCATTCCGCCGAGCTGGTCCGCTCCTATTGCGAGGGACTGCTGTGACGGGCGGCAATACCGGCGCAGGCGCCATCGGCTTCGGCGACGCCATGCGTCCTCGACTGCTGGTGGCCGATCTCGACGGCACCCTGCTGCACGACGCCGAGGTGTTCGAGGATCGTGACATCACCGCGCACAGCATCGAAACCATCGAACGCGCCCACGACGCCGGCTACTGGTTCGCCATCGCCACCGCCCGCCCGGTCAGCACCGGTCTGCGGTTCGCGAAGCAGCTGCCGGTCGACGCCGTGATCTACCTCAACGGCGCGCTCATCGACTTCGATCCCGCGGCCAACTCCGATTTCGACCTGCTCACCTCCGCCGATCTGCCGGCGGACGGCAGCCTCGTCAAAATCGGCTTCCCGTCGTCCCGCGCCTGCGAGGTCTGCCTGATGCTGCTGGAGCACATGCCGGACCTGAAGCTCGGCATCGTGATGAACGACGTGCGGTACACCAACTTCGACGTCAGCGTGTACTGGAAGACCCAGACCTTCCGTTACACCGACTTCCACGACGTGCCCGACGGCGTGGCGGACAAGATCACCATCTTCCCTGAGGCCGACCAATGGGACGCGCTGCGCCCGCTGATTCCCGAGGACTTCGAGATCTCGATCAGCGAAGGCGTCATGTGGATGCTCATGAATCCCGAAGCCAACAAGGAGCATGCGCTGCGCCTGCTGTGCGAACGCATGGGCATAGCTCCGGAGGAGACCGTGGCCTTCGGCGACGACCTCATCGACATCGCCATGATGCAGGCGGCCGGCCGTGGCGTGGCCGTGGCCAACGCCAACCCGCAGGTGCTCGCCATCGCCGATGAGATCTGCCCGTCCAACAACGAGGACGGCGTGGCCCAATGGATTGAGGCCCAACTACAGTAGGAGGCATGGTGAACAGTTCCATGCACGATCATGCCGTGGGCGCCCTGCTCGGGCTCGCCATCGGCGACGCACTGGGCATGCCCACGCAAAGCATGTCACCCGCACAGATCCGGGGCGCATACGGCGCCAAGCCGGTAGGCGCGTTCGTGGACGCATGTCCGAACCAGCCCATCG
Organism: Bifidobacterium sp. SO4; assembly: GCF_018555355.1. Classification (NCBI taxonomy): domain Bacteria; kingdom Bacillati; phylum Actinomycetota; class Actinomycetes; order Bifidobacteriales; family Bifidobacteriaceae; genus Bifidobacterium; species Bifidobacterium sp. SO4. Next base: position 124,816 of record NZ_JAFEJP010000003.1, on the reverse strand, counting down.
CCCCGGACATGCGCGCCGGCTCGGTCACCGACGACACCGAACAGGCGTTGCTGCTGGCCGAGCAGCTCATCGACGGCGACGGCGAGCTCGACATCCGCCAATACGCCTACGCGCTGCTCAATTGGGAGGACGACATGCGGGCCAAAGGCTCGCTCGACCTGCTCGGCCCCTCCACCAAACGCGCGCTCGAACAGTTCAAAGCCGGCGTGGACGTGGAACGGACCGGCATCCTCGGCACCACCAACGGCGGGGCCATGCGCGCCTGCCCCATCGGCATCGCCAACCGGCCCGACCCGCATCTGGCCGAAATCGCCCGTCGCTCCACCATCGTGACGCACAACACCGAACAGGGCCTCGAATCCACGATGCTCGTGGCCGCCGCCGTCAGCTACGGCATCGAAGGCTCCGAACCGGTGGAGGCCATGCTCATGGCCTGCAATTACGTGACCGCCTATCTGGCCATGCGCCGGTTCGAAGGACATGGCGTGGGCCATTGGTCGCCCAAGGCCTCCGTACTGGCACGTACCCGCTGGGCCATCAACTGGGCCCGCGCCCACACCGGCGACGCCTCACCCGACCTCTACGACCATGACATGTTCGCAGAACAGCTGCGCGCCATCATCGGCACCAGCGTTGAGGCCAACGAATCCGTGCCGGCCGCGTTCGCCATCGCCACCCGATACGCCGGCCGCCCCTACGACGCGCTCGTCGTGGCCGCCAACCTCGGCGGAGACACCGACACCATCGCCGCCATGACCGGCGCCATCCTCGGCGCGGTCCATGGAGCGGACGCCTTCCCGGAAGCGATGGCCCGCACGGTCCAGGAAGTCAACGCGCTGGACCTCTCATCCACGGCCGACCGGTTGCTGGCGCTGTCCGACAGGAGGAACGCATGAGCGTTGGGGACGCGGAACCGCGGCCGTATGAAACGTTGTCGGGGGAATCAGGGGAGAGCGGCTCGCAAAATGGCGCTGCACGTGCCGCCGGCCGGGTGATCAGCCTGGGCCAGATGCTCGTGGATCTGACCATGCGCATCGACCGAGTGCCCGAACCGGGCGGCGACGCCTTCGCGGACGAGGCCGTGGCCCGCGTGGGTTCCAGCTTCAACATCCTGCACGCCGTGCGGCAGATGGGGGTCGCGGCCGCACATGGCGGCATCATCGGCACCGGCCCGTGGACCACGCAGATTCGTGCCGCCCTGTCCGGCGACGGCATCGAACACATCGGTCTGACCGATCCGGCCCGTGATTCGGGCATCTGCATCGCCATGACCGACGCCCGCGCCGAACGCACGTTCGTGACGGTGCGCGGTGCCGAAACCCAGGGCGACGAACGCTGCTTCGACGGCATCACGCCTGCGGACGACGACATCGTGCACATCAACGGATACACGTTCGCCCACCCCACGTCACGAGGACTGCTGGCTTTCCTCGAACGATACCGTTCGCACCGGTTCACCACGGTGTTCGACCCGTCGTCCGTGGCGGCCGGTGCCGAGGACAGGCTGCTCGGCGCGATCATCGACCACCGGCCGATCTGGTCGTGCAACTACGAGGAATCACTGGCGTTGGCCCGCAGGCTGGGATTGGGCAACGACTTCCATCGGTATGCCGGACGCTCCGGCATCGAGATCGCCGGTGACGGCGACGATATGCCATCGCCGCTGGGCGACGCCGGACTGATGTGCGCCGCGCTGAGCGAACGGCTGCAGGCTCCGGTGATCGTACGATCCGGCGCGGCCGGCGCATGGGTATGCCCCGAAGCGGGGGAGCGTGCCGAACTCGTGCCGTCCACCCATGTGCATGCCGTGGACACCAATGGAGCGGGCGACTGCCATGTGGGCGTGATGAGTGCCGAACTCATCCGCGGCGCGTCCCTGCTGGACGCGGTGCGCGTGGCCAACGTGGCCGCAGCCATTTCCGTGACCCGTCGCGGTCCCGCCACCTGCCCCGAACGCGGCGAAATCGAACCGATGCTGTGACCTTCCCGTCTACCTGGTTCCCTTTGCCGTGGGGAGCCATCGGTCGGCATCGGCCGAGAGACGGCTCCCGGATTGCTGCAGTCTCGCGTTGATCTCGACGGTGTGACCGAGAATGGTCCACCATGCACACGCCGTAATTGAACTGTGTTTGAACCGGGCGTATGCTTTGAACCGTTGTTCAAAAAAGGAAATTGAACTTCGGTTGGAGGCATGATGAGCGTATCGGTGTTCGCGGAACGTCTGCGCAATGCGATGAACAGCAGGGGACTGAAGCAGATCGACTTGGTGCATGCGGCCGAACGCCGTGGCGTCAAAATGGGTAAAAGCCATATCAGCCAGTACGTGTCCGGCAAGACCATGCCGAGGGAGGACGTGCTGTCGTTCCTCGCCGATGAGCTCGACGTGGATGCGAATTGGCTGCGCGGCGAGGAATCCACCCCACAATTGAACCAGGATGCTCCCCGACCAGCGCATGACAACGATGTCACCAGCAATCGTGACAACGATATCATCACCATATCCGGAAGTGAGGCGTTGAAATTGAACCACAATGAACCCGAGGGAACCCATCCCATCGAAAACGAAATCCCCGCCGGCCGCCGCCGCACCTTCGGTAAGTCTCATAAGCTGGACAACGTGCTCTACGACGTGCGCGGACCGGTGGTGGACGAGGCGGCCCGCATGGAGGCGGACGGCACGCACATCCTGAAATTGAACATCGGTAACCCGGCCCCGTTCGGTTTCCGCACGCCGGACGAGGTCGTCTACGACATGGCGCACCAGCTGACCGACACCGAAGGCTATTCGCCGTCCAAGGGCCTGTTCTCCGCACGCAAGGCCATCATGCAGTACGCGCAGCTCAAGAACCTGCCGAACGTCACCATCGACGACATCTACACCGGCAACGGCGTCAGCGAGCTCATCAACCTGTGCATGTCCGCGCTGCTGGATGACGGCGACGAAGTGCTCATCCCCAGCCCCGACTACCCGCTGTGGACCGCCTGCGTGAACCTGGCCGGCGGCACCGCCGTGCACTACGTGTGCGACGAGCAGTCCGAATGGTATCCGGATCTTGACGACATCCGCTCCAAGATCACCGACCGCACGGTGGCCATCGTGCTCATCAACCCGAACAACCCCACCGGCGCGCTCTACCCGAAGGAGGTGCTGCAGGAGATCGTGGAGATCGCGCGCGAGCACCAGCTCATGATCTTCTCCGACGAGATCTACGACCGCCTGGTCATGGACGGTCTCACGCACACATCCATCGCCTCGCTGGCACCCGACCTGTTCTGCGTGACGTTCTCCGGCCTGTCCAAGTCGCACATGATCGCCGGCTACCGCGTGGGCTGGATGGTGCTGTCCGGCAACAAGCGCATCGCCAAGGATTACATAGAAGGCCTCAACATGCTGGCGAACATGCGCATCTGCTCGAACGTGCCCGCGCAGTCGATCGTACAGACCGCGCTCGGCGGCCATCAGAGCGTGAACGACTACATCGTGCCCGGCGGCCGTCTGTACGAGCAGCGCGAATACATTTATAACGCCATCAATTCGATTCCGGGTCTGACCGCCGTCAAGCCGAAGGCCGCGTTCTACATCTTCCCGAAGATCGACGTGAAGAAGTTCAATATCCGCGACGACGAGCAGTTCGCCCTTGACCTGCTCCACGACGAGCGCATCCTCATCACCCGCGGCGGCGGCTTCAACTGGGGAGAGCCGGACCACTTCCGCATCGTCTACCTGCCTCGTATCGAGGTGCTCAAGGATGCCACCGCCAAGATCGCGAACTTCTTCAGCTATTACTGGCAGGCGTGATTCCGTGTGAGCCTGTGATAAGACGGTCGGTCTTTTTTCTGGCTCCCCTCTTTGAGGGGAGCTGTCGTCGGAGACGACTGAGGGGAGCCCTTGAAGTATATCCGTTGACTCCCCTCAGTCCGCTTCGCGGCCAGCTCCCCTCAGCGAGGGGAGCCAGAAGTGGGCTATCCATTTAACGGCTCGATCCGGCAATTACGGACCCGCTTTCAGCGGGGCTCAATATTACCTCGCAGCTGTCGCTGCTCGGCCTCGCCTACGGACAGTCCACCGGACTGTCCGCTTAACGGCTCGGCCACACCTCTTCCGCGATGGAACGCACCAGGGCGATTTTGGCCCATTGCTGGGATTCGGTCAGGTGGTTGCCTTCCTCGGTGGAGGCGAAGCCGCACTGCGTGGACAGGCACAGGCGCTCGAGAGGCACGTACTGCGCGGCCTCGGCGATACGCGCCTTGATGGCCTCGGGATCCTCAAGCTCCGGCTTCTTCGAGGTGATGAGGCCCAGCACCACCTTCTTGTCTCCGGACACCTTGGCCAGCGGCTCGAAATCGCCGGAACGATCGTCGTCGAACTCCAGATAGTAGGCGGCCACGTTCTCCTCACCGAAGAGCACGTCCGCCACCTGGCCGTATCCGCCGGCGGAGAACCACTGCGACTGGTAGTTGCCGCGACAGATATGCGTGGTGACCACCATATCCTCCGGTACGGCGGCGATCACCGCGTTGTTCACGGCGGCGTACTGGCGCTGCACGGTCTTGGCGTCCACGCCGAACACGGTGTCCTTGAAGTCGGCGGACACGAACGCGCCCCACGTGCAGTCGTCGAACTGCAGTGTGCGGCAACCGGCCTCGTACAGATCGTGCGCCACCTGGATGTAAGCCTCGGCGATGGCCTGGGCCAGCGCATCGTTGTCCTTGTACGGGTTCACGGCCTCCTCGGCGATGCCCTGCTGAAGCACGAACAGCGTCTGGGCGGGGGAGGGCACGGTCTGCTTGGCGATGGTGTTCTCATCCTCCAAGGCCTTGACGAAGCGGTAATGCTCCACGAACGGGTGGTTCTCGCCGCTGATCTCGCCGTCCACGCCGGCAGCCTCGACCACGGCGGTGCCGTCCGAACCCTTGAACTGGATGGGAGCGGTGCCACGGCGGACGCCCTGCAGGCCCCACATGAAATCGAGATGCCAGTAGGCACGGCGGAACTCGCCGTCCGTAATCACATGCAGACCGGCGGCCTTCTGCTTGGCCACCAGTTCGGTGATGGCCTTGTCCTCGACGGCCTTGAGCTCGGCCGCGTCGATGCGGCCCGCCTCGAAGTCGGCGCGTGCGGCCTTGAGTTCGGCCGGGCGCAGATAGCTGCCCACCACATCCGCGCGGAACGGGGCGTTATGCTGATAGGTCATGTGACTTGCTCCTTTGTCTGTGCGCGACATGCCGTGGCACACGATGGTGGTGCGTGATGCGGCATTGCCGGCGATTGCGGTACCGACGTCGGCCGCGAACGCGCAATCCTTGCGCGATGCGAACAGACGCATACGTTGGGTACCTTAGCAGCGCGCCGGGCATGCCGCCCGTAGCCGTCTCACGGAATGTGAGGCAGGGGTTCGCCTGTTGAACACCGAGCGTCTGCGGCATGATGTGAGTCATGCCTGACGCTTATGTCTGGCGCTGCGATTCAGGTATTTGACCGGAATCGGACGGATTCATACGCTGAAAAGCGATTAATGACTGGGTTAAGCCAGCATTGGCATGGACCACCCTCGGTCGGCCTCAACGACAACTCCCCGGACAAGGGGAGTCGGGGACAATGCCATGCCAATCCCGGCTGAACAGCCTACGACCTAACGCAGTGAAGCCAACCATGGGGCTGCCTTGAATGGGAGGAACGCAATGTCCGACAATCATAATGACGAATCGTTGTTTGCAGGCACCACCCTCGGGGCCAGCGACCCCGAATTCGCCGAGTTCTTCGGGAACTTCGTCGATGACGAGGTGCGGCACGAACCGGGCGCGAACCATCCGGACCTCGACGGGCCGACACGATGGATGGCGGTTCTCGCCGCATTGCTGGGTTGCCAAGGCCATGAAACGTTCGCACTGGTGACGCCCAAGGCGTTGGAGGCCGGTCTGACGCCGGTCCAGCTCAAGGAGATCGTCTATCAGGCCACCGCCTACCTCGGTTTCGGCCGTGTGTTGCCGTTCCTCGGCATCGTCAATCGCGTCCTTGCCAATCGCGGCGTGCGTCTGCCGTTGGACGGACAGTCCACCACCACGCCGGAGACTCGTGCCGCCGCCGGCGAGCAGTCGCAGATCGACATCTTCGGCGAGCATATGCGCGGATTCGCGCAATCCGGCCCGGAGGAGACCCGCCATATCAACAAATGGCTGGCCGACAACTGCTTCGGCGACTACTACACGCGCGGCGGTCTCGACACCCGCCAGCGGGAGATGATCACGTTGTGCTTCCTCGCCGCGCAAGGCGGTTGCGAACCGCAGCTGACCGCCCATGCCGCAGCCAACCTGCGTGTGGGCAACGGGAAGGCGTTCCTCATCGCCGTCGTCTCCCAGTGCATGCCCTACCTCGGCTATCCGCGCACGCTCAACGCCATCCGCTGCATCAACGAGGCCGCCGCCAACGCCGCGTGAAATCTAAGGTACTGATATAGAATTGGCTCCCCTCGCTGAGGGGAGCTGTCGAACAAAGTGAGACTGAGGGGAGTTTCCGGATGGACCGGTGCTCCCCTCAGTCAGCTTCGCTGACAGCTCCCCTCAGAGAGGGGAGCCAGACTCATAACTGGAAACCCACGAGCTAGCGTCGCGCACGCACCAGCGAATCGACGACGCCGATCACCATACCGATGGCCGCGGGCGTCAGCCATCCAAGCTCCTTGTTCTGCAGTGGCAACAGATTCAGCGCGGACTCCAGCCAGGGCAGCGAGCCGCCGAACACGGCGACCAGCGAGGCCACGCACCCGGCGAACGCCACAACACCGACCAGCAGCACCGTCCAGAAATACACGCGCGGGAATCGCGCGGCGAACACATGATGGGTCAGAGCAAGCAACACCAGCACGATCGCCATCGGATACAGCGCCGAAAGCACCGGCACGGATACCTTGATGATGAGGCTCAATCCGGCGTTCGACACCACGAAACTGAATACGGTGAACGCCACCTGCCAAGCCCGGTAGCTCACCTCACGACCCGCCACAGTGGGGAACTTGGTATGGAAATACGTGGCGCACGTGCAGATCAGACCCGTGCATACGTTGAGGCAGGCGATGACGAACACCACGCCCAGAAACGCCGTGCCTTCCGCACCGAACACCGACGACGTGAGATTGGTCAGCACGGTTGCGCCCGTGTCATGCTCCGGATCGATGGCGGCGATCGAGCCGGACACCACGCCCACATAGCTCAACGCGCCATAGATGAGAACGAGCAGCACGCCCGTGCCCAGTCCCGCGAACGCGGTCTCGCGCTGCACCTGCGGTTCGTCCTCGACCCGCAGCGCGCGAACGTTCGCGGAAATCACGATGCCGAAGTACAGCGCCGCCAGAAGATCCATGGTCTGGTAGCCGTCCAGGAATCCGCGCGCCATCTGATTCGACCGGTAATTGCCGGCCGGAACGGGCGCCGTGCCGATGCCGTGCACCAGGCAGGCCACGAACAGCACCGCGATAAGCGTCAGCAGCAGCGGTCCCATGAACCGGCCCAGCACCTTGGACAGTTTCTCGGGATGCTGGGCGAACAGGAACGCCAGCGCGAAGAACACCAGCGAATAGACGAGTTGCGCGAGCCATGCGGAACCATCCGGCACGAACGGGGCCACCATCATCTCGAACGAGGTGGTGGCCGTACGCGGGATGGCGAAGCACGGGCCGATCGTCAGGATGATGGCGAGCCCGAGCAACAACGCGAACCCGGGGGAGACGCGCCCGGCGAGCTTGTCGAAGCCGCCGGCGAACGTCACCGCCAGCACGCCCAGGATCGGCAGGCCCACCGCGGAGACGATGAACCCGATGGCGGCAGGAAACGTGGCGGCCCCCGCCTGGGCGCCCACGAACGGCGGGAAGATGAGATTGCCCGCACCGAAGAACATCGAGAAGAACGTGAACGTCATCAGCAGACGTTGGCGTGCGGTCAGTCGTGCTAGCGGATTGGGCATGGTGCGGTCATCCCTTCGAACGTCATATGGAACCAGTCGTGAACGTACCAGTCCGGGCAGGCCGAGGTCAAGGCGTCCCGGCCTCCGCGGCATATCCGCACTCACGTTGTGGTCATTTGCGGTCATTTGCAGCCATCGTGGACGTCGGGTGCCGTCCGAGTCGCCCGTGCAAGCGTGGGCAATCGCGTGTGGCCGAAACACGATGCGGTTAGAATGCGGGACTACTTGCCATCCATCGCAGTGTCGGAAGGGGTTTGGGGGATGCCTGCTATTTCACGTCGTGCGCAGGAGGCGCTGTATCCCAGCGTGCGTGAGATGTTCGAGTTGGCGGCCGGAGTGCCGGATACGATTTCGTTCGCCGTGGGGGAGCCCGGTTTCGATACGCCGAAGCCGATGATCGACGCCGCATATCAGGCGGCGATTCATGGAGACACGCATTACACACCCAATCGTGGCACGGCGGCGCTTCGTGAGGCATGGTGCCGGTATCGCGCGAAGCAGGACGGCACCGACTATGATCCGGCCGGCGAAATCATCGTTACCACCGGCGGCATGGAGGCCGTGTATCTGGCGATGATCGCCACGCTGGACGCCGGAGACGACATCCTCATCCCGGATCCGGGCTATGCGAACTATTTTGGCCAGGCGCAGATGACACAGACGAACGTGGTGCCGGTGCCGTTGTACGAACAGAACGGGTTCCGCATGAAGGCCGCGGACGTCGAGGCGGCGATCACGCCACGGACGCGGGCGCTGCTGTTGAACTCACCGTCGAATCCCACCGGAGCCATCATCGATCCCGATGAGCTGGCCGCCATCGCCGATGTGGCGCGTCGACACGATTTGTGGGTGATCAGCGACGAGGTGTACCGGGCGTTCGTGTACGACGACCATGTGCGATGCTTGTCCATCGCGGCGATGCCGGGCATGAAGGAGCGTACGATCATCATCGATTCGTTCTCCAAGACCTTTGCTATGACCGGCTGGCGTATTGGCTGCGCGTTCGGGCCGAAGCCCGTCATCGACCAGATGACGGTGATGCAGGAGAACGTCGTCTCCTGTGTGCCGGGTGCGTTGCAATGTGGCGCCGTGGCCGCTCTGGAAGGCGCTGCGGACATCCTGTCCACAATGAAGGCGGCCTATCGGGCGAATCGTGACATGGTGGCCCAGGCGGTGGCCGACATGCCGTTGGTGAGCTGCAATGTACCGGATGGCGCGTTCTACATCCTCATCAATGTCACGGCCACCGGCATGAACGATCATGATTTCGCCGTGCGATTGCTGAATGAGGCCCATGTGGTGGTGACTCCCGCATCCGGCTTCGGCTCGCGCGGCCGAGGATATGTGAGGCTCTCCTACGTCGGCACCGCCGAGGACACGGCCGAGGGACTTCGCCGTATGAAGGCCTGGCTGGAAAGGCTGTGATGCTTCGACTTTGATTGCGGGAGAAAGCCGCACACATGCGAAAGGGGTTCCAACCATTACGGTTGGAACCCCTTTCAAGACTTCACTGATATGCCATAAGGCACATCAGCTCAATCAGTCTCAGGCGTTCACGCGATCGATGCCGGACTGCACGTCGGCCAGCACGGAATCCCAGGACTTGATGAAGGCGGCGACACCGTCGGCCTCCAGCTTGTCGGTGACGTCCTTGAGGTTGATGCCCAGCTCAGCCAGCTTGTTGATGATGGCGTGGGACTCCTCGTAGGTGCCCTCGATGGACGGAGCGCCGTTGCCGTGATCGGCCAGAGCGTTCAGGGTCTTCTCCGGCATGGTGTTGACGATGTGCGGGGCAACCAGCTCGTCAACGTACTTGCAATCGGAGTAGGCCGGGTTCTTGGTGCCGGTGGAGGCCCACAGCGGACGCTGGACCTTGGCGCCCTTGGCGGCCAGGTCGGCCCAGCGCGGATCCTCGGCGAACTTCTTCTCGAACAGCTCGTAAGCCAGGCGAGCGTTGGCCACGGCGGCCTTGCCCTCCAGAGCCTTGGCCTCGTCGGAGCCGTTGGCTTCCAGCAGCTTGTCCACGGCGGTGTCCACGCGGGAGACGAAGAAGGAAGCGACGGAGCCGATGTGCTTCAGGTCGTGGCCGTTGGCGGCGGCCTGGGCGATGCCCTCGATGTAGGCGTCGATGACCTGCTCGTAGCGCTCGAGCGAGAAGATCAGGGTGACGTTGACGGAGATGCCCTTGGCCAGGGTGGCGGTGATGGCCGGCAGGCCCTCGAGGGTCGCCGGGATCTTGATCATGGCGTTCGGACGGTTGACCTTCTCCCAGAGCTCGACGGCCTGCTTCTCGGTGGCCTCGGTCTCGTGGGCCAGACGCGGGTCGACCTCGATGGAGACACGGCCGTCGACGAAGTCGGTGGCCTCGGCGATCTCGCGGAAGATGTCGGTGGCGTTGCGCACGTCGGTGGTGGTGAGCTCACGCACGGCGGTCTCGACGTCGACCTTGCCGAGCTCCTTGAGCTGCTCGTCGTACGGGCCGACCTGGCTCAGGGCCTTCTGGAAGATGGACGGGTTGGTGGTGACGCCGACCACGTTCTTGTTGGCGATGAGGTCCTGCAGGGAGCCGGACTCGATGCGGGAGCGGGACAGATCGTCCAGCCAGATGGACACGCCGGAATCGGACGTACGCTGAGTTGCTTCAGTCATATTGTTTTTCTCCTTGTTTAGTGGCTCCCCTCATCGTGGAGGGGAGCCAACAGATTGCTATTGAATTATGAATCGACCAGCGATCAGGCGTTGGCCTCGGCGATGGACGCCTCGGCGGCCTCGACCACGTGCTCGGCGGTGATGCCGAGGTCGATCATGTTCTGAGCGCCGTCACCCTGCAGGCCGAACTGCTCGATGGACACCGGCTTGCCGTAGGTGCCGAGGTACTTGTACCACGGCATGGCCACACCGGCCTCGACGGAGACGCGGGCCTTGACGGAAGCCGGAAGCACGGCCTCCTTGTACTCGGCGTCCTGCTCCTCGAACCACTCCATGGACGGGAAGGAGACCACGCGGGCCTTGACGCCCTTCTCGGCCAGGGTCTTGGCGGCGGCCACGGCCCACTGAACCTCGGAACCGGAGGCCATGATGATGACGTCCGGGGTGCCCTCGGTGTCGACCAGGATGTAGGCGCCCTTCTTGACGCCGTCCTTGGCCTTGGCGGCGGTCTCGGCGAGCACCGGCACGCCCTGACGGGTCAGCACCATGGCGCCCGGCAGCGTGTTCTTCTTCTCGAAGAAGTAACGGTAGGCCTCGGCGGTCTCGAAGGCATCGGCCGGACGGATGACCTCGAGCTGCGGGATGGCGCGGAAGGAGGCCAGGTGCTCGACCGGCTGGTGGGTCGGGCCGTCCTCGCCCACGGCGACGGAGTCGTGGGACCAGATGTACAGGTTCGGGATCTCCATGAGGGCGGCCAGACGGACGGCGGAGCGCTCGTAGTCGGAGAACATGAAGAAGGTGCCGCCGAACGGACGGGTGTGGGAGCCCAGCAGGATGCCGTTGGTGATGCAGCCCATGGTGAACTCGCGCACGCCGAAGTGCAGCTGGCGACCGAACTCGTTGCAGTTCGGCCACTGCTTGGTGGCGCACTCGGCCGGAGCGAAGGTGGCGGCGCCCTTGAGGTCGGTCTTGTTGGAACCACCGAGGTCGGCGGAGCCACCCCACAGTTCCGGCATGACGGCCGCGATGGCGTTGAGGACGGAGCCGGAGGCGCCACGGGTGGCGACCTTCTTGCCCACCTCGAAGGTGGCCTCGAGGTCGTCCAGGGCCTTGTCGAAGCCTTCCGGCAGCTCGCCGGCCTTCAGACGGTCGTACAGGGCGGCCTTGTCCGGGTTGGCCTTGCGCCAGGCGTCGAACTTCTCGTCCCATTCCTTGTGGGCCTCCAGGCCGCGCTCGGCGACCTTGCGGGCGTGGGCGAGGGCCTCCTCGTCGACGTGGAAGGACTCGGCCGGATCGTAGCCGAGGGCTTCCTTGAGGCCGGCGACGGCCTCGGCGCCCAGCTTGGAGCCGTGGGAGGACGGGTCGTTGGTCTTGCCCGGGGTCGGCCATGCGATCAGGGAGTGGACCTTGATGAGCTTCGGCTGGTCCGGAGCTTCCTTCTCGGCCTTGGCGATGACCTCGGCCAGGCCCTCGATGTCCTCCTTGTAGGAGCCGTCGGGCTGGATGAAGCTGAACTCGTCGGTGTACCAGCCGTAGGCCTGGAAGCGCTTGAGCACGTCCTCGGCCAGCACCAGGTTGGTGTCGCCCTCGATCTGGATGCGGTTGGCGTCGAAGATCACGGTCAGGTTGCCGAGCTTCTGGTTGGCGGCCAGGGAAGCGGCCTCACCGGAGATGCCCTCCTCGATGTCGCCTTCACCGCAGATGGCCCAGATCTTGTGGTAGAACGGGGACTCCTCCTTCGGGGTCTCCGGGTCGAGCAGGCCGCGCTGGAAACGCTCGCCGTAGGCGAAGCCGATGGCGGAGGCGAAGCCCTGGCCCAGCGGGCCGGTGGTCATCTCGATGCCCGGGGTCAGGCCGTACTCCGGGTGGCCCGGGGTACGGGTGTCGGCGCCGCCGCGGAAGTGCTTGAGGTCGTCCAGGGTCAGGCCGTAGCCGGAGAAGTACAGCTGAACGTACTGGGTGAGGGATGCGTGACCGCCCGAAAGGATGAAGCGATCGCGGCCTTCCCAGTTGGGATCGTTCGGATCATGCTTGATGAAGTGCTGGTACAGGGTGTAGGCGACGGGCGCCAGGGAGATGGGGGAACCGGGGTGGCCGGAACCGGCATTCTCAACCGCGTCGGCCGACAGGACCTTGGCCATCTTGATGGCGCGCTCGTCCAGTTCGGTCTCCTTGAATTCGGTCATGGATTACTTTCCTTCCAATTGGTCGGGCCGCGTATCCGGCTTGTGCCGAGCGCAAGACGCCCTCACATTGCGTATTCCATGCTAGCGTCGGTTTGCGACGTAGTGATGCAATTTTGGCGTGTTTTGGTAACTTGTGTTCTGTTAGCGTTCACAATTAACGTTTCTTCGCTACGAATGAACGGATTAGCACTCGAAACAGGGGAGTGCTAATACAATAAGTTACGGCGTGTCTTGCCCGCATGACGTAGTCGCGCGTCCGAAATCGGCGTTTTCCGCCCGTTCGGCCGTGTACCTGCGCGGGGTGGGCGAACGCGCGCCGGACATGCCATGAACTGTTCGTGAATTCTTGCATATATAAAGGAGGCGCGCATGACGCAATCAAGACGCATGCTGGTGCTGCGCGCCGTGGTGGAGGACTACATTCGCTCCCAGGAGCCGGTCGGATCCACGTCGCTGACCAAGGAACACAATCTGGGCGTGAGCTCCGCCACCGTGCGCAACGACATGGCCGCCCTTGAGGACGAGGGCTACCTGATTCAGCCGCACACCTCGGCCGGCCGCGTGCCCACGGAAAAGGGATACCGGTACTTCGTGGACCGTCTGGCGACGGTGGTCCCGTTGAGCGAGGCGCAACGCCGCGGCATCAACAGCTTCCTCGCCGGGTCGGTGAGCCTGCAGGACGCCCTGCAGCGTTCGGCCCGGCTGCTTTCGGAGATCACCGGCCAGGTGGCCGTCGTGGCCTCGCCGTCGCTGGCCAAGGCCACGTTGCGTCATGTGGAGATGGTGCCCGTGGCGATGGGCACGTTGCTGGCCGTGGTGATCACCGATACCGGTCGCGTGGCGCAGCATGGACTTTCCGTCGCGCCCATGCCCTCGGCCGACAGCATCGCGCGGCTTTCCGGCGCGGTCAACGAGCAGTGCGCCGGGTTGTCGCTGTCGAAATCCGCCGAAACGGTACGTGCGATCGGCGCATCCGCCGGATACGAGGACGTCCGCGGGGTCGCAGAATCGCTGGCGGACGCCTTCGCCTCGATGGCGCTGGACGAACGCGCCAATGAACTGTACATGTCCGGAGCCTCGCGTCTGGCCCACTCCCACTCGCTGTCCGACCTGGCGCCCCTGTTCGACGCATTGGAGGAACAAGTGGTGCTCATGAAGCTCATGAGCAATCTGAGCGAGGAGACGAACGCCGCCGGCGTGGGCGTGTCCATCGGCTCCGAAAGCCATACGCCCGAACTCCTGCACGCCTCGGTGGTCAGCAGCGGGTACGGCCGGGCGGCCTCGGACCCCGACCAGGGCGATGACGGCTCGGCGCAATCCACGCGGGAGGCCGGCGAACCGATCGCCTTCGTGGGGTCCATCGGACCCACGCACATGGACTACGCCACCACCATGGCCGCGGTCAAGGCGGTGGCCCGTTACCTCACCGCGTTCGTCAGCGAACGACGGACCCAGGACTGACCGCGGGATATGGCACAATAACCCGCGGACCAAACGAACAAAAGGAACAAGTAAGTGGCAGATTATTACGAGACGCTCGGCGTTGACCGCAATGCCAGCGACGACGAGATCAAGAAGGCCTACCGCAAGCTCAGCCGTAAATACCACCCGGACATCGCGGGCCCGGAGTTCGAGGACAAGTTCAAGGAAGTGAACAACGCCTACGACGTGCTGTCCAACCCGGACAAGCGCCGCATGTACGACTCCGGCGTGGATCCCAACAACCCCAACAGCGGTGCCGGCGGGTTCTCCGGCGGTTTCGGCGACATGGGCGACGTCTTCTCCACGTTCTTCGGCTCGGCGTTCGGCGGCGGTTCGCAGGGTCCCGTCCCGCGCACCCAGCCCGGCCGCGACGCGCTGGCCTCCGCTTCCATCGACCTGAAGACCGCGGTGTTCGGCGGCACCGCCCATGTGAAGATCAACACGTTCTCGCTGTGCCAGGAATGCGGTGGCTCCGGCGCGCAGGGCGGCGCCCAGCCGGTCACCTGCCCGGACTGCCACGGACAGGGCTTCATGCAGAAGGTGGTCCGCACCATGCTGGGCCAGATGATGACCTCCGCGCCCTGCGAACGCTGCGAGGGCCACGGCACCATCATCACCAACCCGTGCCCCAGCTGCATGGGCCACGGCCGCGTGCGCGCCACGCGCAACGTGGGCGTGACCGTGCCGGCCGGCATCAACGACAACGCGCGCCTGCGCCTGGCGAACCAGGGCGAGGTGGGCGAAGGCGGCGGTGCCGCCGGAGACCTGTACATCGACGTCCGCATCCGTGCGGACAAGCAGTTCACGCGCGACGGCGACGACCTGCACTGCTGGATTCAGGTGCCGATGAGCTGGGCCGTCCTCGGCCACACGCTCACCATCGACACGTTCGACGGTCCTCAGGACGTCACCATCCCGGCCGGATGCCAGCCGGAGGACACCGTGACCCTCAAGGGCCTGGGCGTCACCAACATCCGCAACAACGACGAACGCGGCAACCTCGTGGCCCACGTGAACGTGCTCATCCCCACCAAACTCAATGATTCTGAGCGCGGGCTCATCGAGCAGTTCGCCGCCTCCCACGACGCGGACGCCTCGCACGTCTCACAGGCCTCCAGGCCCCAGACCGGCCAGAAGAAGAGCGGGTTCTTCTCGAAGCTGAAGGACGCGCTGAGCTGAGTTTTTTCCCTTGGCTCCCCTTGTCAGGGGAGCTGTCATCGAAGATGACTGAGGAGTAGTCATTGGAGAATTGCGAACTTGCGCAGACCGATCTCCTGTGACTACCCCTCAGTCGGCTCTGCCGACAGCTCCCCTGACAAGGGGAGCCAAGCAAGGCTTCCTACTTCAGCAGCGAACGGCACATGGAGCGGTATTCGCTCACGTAACCGCCGCCGAAGAACACGCAGTGGCCGGCGATGGGGTAGAGCTGCCACAGCGTGATGCGCTCCTGCCAGCCTGCCTTCAACGGATGCACGGACTGGTAGCCCTCCGTGATCTGGCTCAGGTAGCTCATGCCGAACAGATGCAGCATGGCCAGATCCTCCTCGCGGTGGCCACCGTGGGCCGCCGGGTCGATGAGTACGGCCTCCGAATGGCCGGAATCCGCCGTCCACATCACATTGCCGCTCCACAGGTCGCCGTGGATGCGTGCGGGCTTGTCGTCGGCCGCGCGGCCCATGATGTCCGGCAGCGCGTCGATCACCTTCTCCGTGAGCTCAACGTCGCGCTTGTCCAGCTCGCCGCGGCGCACGCCGAGATCGACCATCGGACGCAGACGGCCGTCGGCGAAGTAGCTGATCGGGTCGGTCCACTCGCCGGTGTCCATCTTCACCGGATCCTGCAATGGTCCGAAATAGCACGTACCGTCGTAGCCGGCCGGTGCCGAGCCGAAATAGGGGGCGCCGGCGTCGTGCATGCGGGCCAGCGCCGCGCCGAAGTCGAATGCGGCCTTGGCCGTGGGGGAGGAGCTGGACACCCGTTCGATGTCCAGATAGTCCTTGCCCCAGTCGTATACCTCGACCACGCGGGGCCCGCCCTGCGCATGCGCCTCGCCGAGCCACTTGAGGCCGCGGCCCTCGCACTCGAAGAATCCCTGCGGCGCGAACGCCCTGCTCTTGCGATACACGGCCATAACCACTCCCTTCAATTCGTCAATATGAGGTGTCCATTGATGGATGTTCGCCTTCATTGTAGAAGGCGTGCAGTTGTTGCGCCCGTTTTCGTTTGCTTAGTGTTGTTCTACGCACCCTTGGGTAGGGTGTTCATGGTCATAACGAATTTGCATGTCAAGAAACCAGAGGGGTTATGAATTTCTTCCAAGCGCTATTCATGGGTTTGGTTCAGGCGCTCACCGAATATCTGCCGGTATCGTCCAGCGCGCACATCCGCATCATCGGCGACCTGATGATCGGCAAGGATCCGGGCGCGGCCTTCACCGCCATCATCCAGCTCGGCACCGAGCTGGCCGTGATCCTGTATTACCGCCGGGACATCATCCGCATTCTCGGTGCGTGGTTCGGTTCGCTCTTCGGCAAGGAGGGCAAGGACCTCAAGAGCCGTCTCGGCGCCCATAATCCGGACACGCAGATGGGCTGGTTCATCATCATCGGCACCATGCCGATCCTCATCGCCGGCCTGCTGTTCAAGGACGCCATCGAGACCACGCTGAGGAACCTGTGGATCACCGTGACCGTGCTTGCCGTCTTCGGCGTGCTGCTGTGGGTGTTCGACGCCCGTTCCAAGCAGGTCAAGACCATGAAGCAGATGACGTGGAAGGATGCGCTGCTGTTCGGCGTGGGCCAGATGCTCGCGCTGATCCCGGGCGTCTCCCGTTCCGGCGGTACCATCACCTTCGGCCGTGCGATGGGCTACACCCGTGAGGCCGCCGTGCGCGTGAGCTTCCTCATGGCCATCCCCGCCGTGTTCGGCGCCGGCATCCTGGAGGCCGTCTCGGCGGTCAAGGACGTGAGCGCCTGCTCCGCGGGCGACGCGGCCTCCTGCACGGCGATCGGCGCGTTCCCCGGCTGGGGCGCCACGCTTGCGGCCACCGTGGTGGCGTTCTTCGTGGGCTACGTGGTGATCATCGGCTTCCTGAAGTTCGTCTCCACGTTCTCCTACAAGGCCTTCGCCATCTACCGCATCGGTCTGGCCGTGGTGGTGGCCCTGCTGCTCATCACCGGCGTGCTGCCGGCCATCGACCCGTCCGTGGCCGCCGCCGCGTAACGTCGGGCGAGTCGAGCACAGATCCGTAAACGTATATACGATTAAGGGGCATCTCCTGATATGAGAGATGCCCCTTATGTTTGCCCTGTTGCCGTGCGTTTTGCCGTCGATGATCATTGATCGGAACCGCGATGCGGCGCCTCCGAAAGACATATGCGTCGGCGGTTCACTCGCCCATCTGCCTCAGGAACGCCTCGGCCTCGCGCACCAGCTGTTCGCACTGCGGTGTGCCCAGGCCGGCTTCCTCATCCGCCTTGCACTTGAGGTCGTAGTCGCGCTCCAGGTGCTCCACGTATTCGCCCAGCTGGTCGTTGCAACGCACCAGTACGGAGGCCTGCGCCTTCCACTGCTCGGCCTTGCGCCTGAGCTCGGTCGTGTCGAACGTGAAGCCGATGCGCTTGCCCAGCGCGTCCAGCAGACGCATGGTGCCGGCCGCGCAATCGTCGCTGCCCAGGTATTGCGGGATGGAGACCCACATGGATGCATGGGCGAAGCCGCGATCGGCGGCCGCCATATCCAGCACGGTGGGGATGCCGACCGGGCCGTTGTACTCGCGGTCGCATTCGCACTGGCTTTCGCCGTCGCTCACGGCGACAGGCAACGGCCGGGTATGCGGACAGTCGGAGAACATGGCACCCATCGTGACCACCTGCGAGACGTCCAGCTCCTCGGCGATGTGCAGGCTCTGGCTGCAGTACTCCATCCAACGGTAGTTCGGTTCCGGGGCTATCTGCGCGTAGAGATGGCGTCGGGCGTCCAGCGTGATGTCGTAGAACGTGGTCTGCGGCCACACCAGGTTCGCGCGGCCGGAAACGTGGCACAGCATCGGACGGGCCACCTGATAGTCGTAGAACCCATCGCAGTCGATATGCCGGATCTCGCGTGACTCGTACCGCTTGACCAGATAACGGACCACGTTCGTGGCGGCCTGACAGGCGTCGTTCCAACCTTCGAACGCGGCGATCATCACCGGTCCCTGGACGTTCGCTTCTTCACTCATACTTCAAGGGTAACGTGGGGAAACGCCCTTGCGCGCCGGCTTCAGCCATCAGCGAGCGAGGCCATGACCCGTCGAAAACCCAGCTACCACAAGGCGACACGCCGTGACTGGACGGACTGGAGACATGTGTGTATAGTAATCACTCGTGCTTCGGCGAGACACCTTCCCGGTGACTGCCGGACAGACACATGCGGACATAGCTTAGTTGGTAAAGCGCAACCTTGCCAAGGTTGAGACCGCGGGTTCGAGTCCCGTTGTCCGCTCTAGGTCCGACGAGTTGACAGACCTTACGGTGGGTTAGCCAAGCGGTTAGGCAGCGGCCTGCAAAGCCGTATAGACGAGTTCGACTCTCGTACCCACCTCTCAGGACCGCGGAGCAATCCTCGGATTGAGAAGCGGACCCGGGCGGTTGGCGCAGAGGTAGCGCACTTCCCTGACACGGAAGGGGTCACAAGTTCGAATCTTGTATCGCCCACACAGACAGATTCGTTCTGTTGACAATAACTGAACACCGATTGATTTCGGGCGATTGGCGCAGCGGCTAGCGCACTTCGTTCACACCGAAGGGGTCGTAGGTTCGATTCCTACATCGCCCACTGGAATCCGATTCTTACGTCGGAATCCTCTGCGGACATAGCTTAGTTGGTAAAGCGCAACCTTGCCAAGGTTGAGACCGCGGGTTCGAGTCCCGTTGTCCGCTCCACTTCGCAAACCTCGCTTCGGCGAGGTTTTTTCGTATCTGCCTTACGATTTGCTTTTGTCTGACCGCATGCCTATGGTGGCCACTGTTGATTAACCAGTCCAGGCCTGCACATTAGTAACGCGGACCCCGATAGCAAAGGACAAATCATGGCGCAAGCTACCATCTCCATTACAGTCAACGGCGAAGCGAAGGAGGTGGAAGCAACCACCACCGGCGTCGAGCTGTTTGCGGATGACAAGAACATCATCGCTGTCAAGATCAACGGTGAGAACCGTGACCTCTACACGCCGCTTGCCGACGGCGACTCCGTAATGCCGATCGCCCTCGACTCCGAGGACGGCCTCGCGATCATGCGCCACTCGGCCACGCACGTCATGGCTCAGGCCGTGCAGGAAATCTACCCGAACGCCAAGCTGGGCGTCGGCCCCGTGATCAAGGACGGCTTCTACTACGACTTCCAGGTGGACAAGCCCTTCACGCCGGACGATCTCAAGGAGATCGAGAAGCGCATGCAGCGCATCGTCAAGTCCTCCCAGTCCTTCCGCCGCCGCGTGGTGACCGAGGACGAGGCTCTGGCCGAGGAGGCCGACCAGCCTTTCAAGATCGAGCTCATCAAGGACAAGGAGGCGCACCTCGACCCGGCCGCCGCCACCGAGATCGCCGAGAAGGAACTGAGCTTCTACGACAACGTGGACCGCGACGACAACACCGTCTGGAAGGACCTGTGCCGCGGACCACACCTGCCGAACACCCGCTTTATCAAGGCCTTCAAGATCGAGCGCTCCGCCGCCGCCTACTGGCGCGGTTCCGAGAAGAACCCCACCATGCAGCGCATCTACGGCACCGCCTGGGCCACCAAGGAGGACCTCAAGGCTTACCAGACCCGTCTTGAGGAGGCCGCCAAGCGCGACCACCGCAAGCTCGGCGCCGAGATGGATCTGTTCTCCTTCCCGGATGAGATCGGCCCCGGTCTGGCCGTCTTCCACCCGAAGGGCGCCGCGGTGATCAACGCCATGGAGGACTACTCCCGCGAGATGCACCGCAAGTACCACTACAGCTTCGTGCAGACCCCGCACATCACCAAGGGCGGCCTGTACGAGACCTCCGGCCACCTGCACTGGTACAAGGACGGCATGTACCCGCCGATGCACCTGGACGAGGAGAAGGACGCCGAGGGCAACATCACCAAGCCGGGCGCCGACTACTACCTCAAGCCGATGAACTGCCCGATGCACAACCTGATCTTCAAGTCGCGCCAGCGCTCCTACCGTGAGCTGCCGCTGCGTCTCTTCGAGTTCGGCACCGTGTACCGCTACGAGAAGTCCGGCGAGGTCCACGGCCTGACCCGCGTGCGCGGCCTTACCCAGGATGATTCCCACATCTACTGCACCCGCGAGCAGATGAAGGACGAGCTGACCAACCTGCTCACCTTCGTGCTCAAGGTCCTGCGCGACTTCGGCCTGTCTGACTTCTACCTGGAGCTGTCCACCAAGGACGAGCACAAGTACGTCGGCTCCGACGAGATCTGGGAGGAGGCCACCAACACGCTGCGCGAGGTCGCCGAGGCCTCCCACTTGAGCCTCGTTGCCGATCCGGGCGGCGCCGCCTTCTACGGTCCGAAGATCTCCGTGCAGGCCCGCGACGCCATCGGACGCACCTGGCAGGTCTCGACCATCCAGCTCGACTTCAACCTGCCCGAGCGCTTCCAGCTCGAGTACATCGCGAAGGACGGCACCCACCAGCGCCCGGTGATGATTCACCGCGCCCTGTTCGGTTCCATCGAGCGCTTCTTCGCCGTGCTGCTGGAGCACTACGCCGGCGCGTTCCCGGCGTGGCTCGCCCCGGTGCAGGTGCTCGGCGTGCCGGTGGCCGACGAGTTCGCCCCGCACCTGGAGGAGTTCGTCAAGTCCCTGGAGGACGAGATGGTCCGTTGCGAGATCGACTCCTCCGACGACCGCTTCGGCAAGAAGATCCGCAACGCCTCCAAGTCCAAGGCGCCGTTCATCCTCATCGTCGGCGAGGAGGACATGAACAACAACGCGGTCAGCTTCCGCTTCCGCGACGGCAGCCAGCTCAACGGCGTGCCGGTGGACGAGGCCCGCGCCAAGATCCTCACCGTGATCAAGAAGCGCGTCCAGGTCAACTCCGTCGACGACTTCAAGGCCGCCACCGAGGACTGAGTCATTTCCTCACCCGGCTCCCCTCAGACGAGGGGAGCCCCCGATACCCCGAAGGTTGAGAGCATACCGATGACCGAACATGTGCGTGTCGACGACCCGGCCGATTTCCCTCCCCAGGAGGATACGGTCGAGCGCCTGTGGACCCCGCAGCGCATGACCTACGTGCTGCGCAACAGCGAGGACAGGCCCACCAAGCCGAAGACCAAGGAGTGCCCGTTCTGCGCGGGCCCGAAGAAGTCCGACGAGGATGGTCTGATCGCCTGGCGCGGCACGCATGTGTTCGCCATCATGAACCTGTATCCCTACAACGTGGGCCATCTCATGATCTGCCCGTACCGTCATGTGGGGTTCATCACCGAGTTGGACGACGCCGAACTGTTCGAGTTCGAGAAGGCCACCACCCTCGCCATGAAGGTGATGGAATTCGTCTCGCATCCGGACGGCTACAACATCGGCATCAACCAGGGCGAGGTTGCGGGCGCCGGTGTGGCCGCGCACCTGCACCAGCACGTCGTGCCCCGGTGGAACGGCGACGCGAACTTCATGCCCATCGTGGCCCAGACGCGCACCATGCCGATCCTGCTCGAAGACCAGCGTGCCGCATACGCCGCCGCCTTCGAACGCCTCGCGCCCGGACTCAACCTTCCGCTGGCCTGATCGACCACGGGCGGTTCCGGCCTCGTTCGCACCCGCATTCGCGCGGGTGTGGAGACGTCGATACCGCCTATGTCTGATTACCGGCCTACAATCATTCCGTTTGACATCATTCGTTTAATCGCTAGGAGCATTAATGTCAGGTCATTCCAAGTGGGCGACCACCAAGCACAAGAAGGCCGCCATCGACGCCAAGCGCGGCAAGCTCTTCGCCAAGCTCATCAAGAACATCGAGATCGCGGCCCGTCTGGGCGGCGGTGACCCGGACGGCAACCCGTCCCTGTACGACGCCATCTACAAGGCCAAGAAGGCCTCCATGCCGGCCGACAACATCGCCCGCGCCGTCAAGCGCGGTGCCGGTGACGAGGACGGCGCCGCCAACTACGAGGACATCGTCTACGAGGGCTACGCCCCCGCCGGCGTGGGCCTCATCATCGAGTGCCTGACCGACAACCGCAACCGCGCCGCCGCCGAAGTGCGTTCTACCCTGACCAAGGGCAATGGTTCCCTGGCCACCTCCGGTTCCGTGTCCTTCAACTTCGAGCGCAAGGGCCAGATCGTGGTCCCGTCCGAGGGCGTGGACTTCGACAAGCTCTTCGAGACCGCCGCCGAGGCCGGTGCCGAGGACGTGACCGACGATGGTGAGGTCTTCACCGTTATCACCGGCCCGTCCGACCTGTTCACCGTGCGCAAGGCCCTGCAGGACGCTGGTTTCGACTACGATTCCGCCGACCAGGTCATGCAGCCGAAGAACGAGGTCGAGCTCGGCCTCGAGGACGCCCGCAAGGTGTCCAACCTCATCGACAAGCTCGATGACCTGGACGATGTGCAGAACATCTACTCCAACTGGACCGCCTCCGACGAGGTCATGGCCCAGCTCGACGAGGAGTAATCCCCAGTGATCATCCTTGGCGTCGACCCCGGGCTCACGCGCTGCGGGGTCGGCGTGATCGAAGCCGGCGAACATCGCCGGCTTTCGTTTATTCACGTGGATGTGGTGCGTTCCTCGCCCGACATCTCGCAGGACCTGCGTCTGCTGGCCATCTACAACGGCCTGGCGGAGAAGATGGACCGGTTCGCGCCGGACAGCGTGTCCATCGAACGTGTGTTCGCCCAATCCAACCGCAACACCGTGCTGGGTACCGCCCAGGCCGCGGGGCTGGCCATGCTGGCCGCCGCGCAACGCAACATCCCGGTGGCCTTGCATACGCCTACCGAGGCCAAGCTCGCCATCACCGGCAACGGGCAGGCCCAGAAGATCCAGGTCGAACGCATGGTCACGCGCATCCTGAACCTCACCAAAATGCCGACCCCCGCCGATGCGGCCGATGCGCTGGCCTTGGCCATCTGCCATGCCCTGCGCCCCGCGGGAGCGCTGCAGGGCGGCGAACGCGAGCAGCATCTGACGCCCGCGCAGCGCCAATGGGCCGAGGCCGCGCAGCATACGACACGTCGCCGCATCAACCACGACCGCGGTATGTAGTATACTTCGAACAGTTGTTCGATTATGGGTGTGCGGGTGCTGCTGCTGCGGGATCGCCCGGCACCCGGGGGATTTGCGCAAGGAGTGGGCGATGATCGGCATGCTGTCCGGGCGGGTCGAATCGGTCGAGGCCGATACCGCATTGATCGACGTCGGGGGAGTGGGATACGAGGTCCGCATGTCCTCCACCGACCTGGGACGGCTGCACGCCGGACAGGAGACCCGCGTCTACACGTACATGAACATTTCGCAGGACGCCGTCACCCTGCACGGATTCCTGGACCGGGATGCCAAGAAGACCTTCCTGCAGCTCATCAAGGTGTCCGGCATCGGCCCGAAGGTGGCCCAGTCGCTGCTGTCCACGTTGACGCCGATTCAGCTGGCGCATGCCATCGCGGACAACGACGCCACGGCACTGGCCAAGGCGCCCGGTCTGGGCAAGAAGGGCGCGCAAAAGATCATCCTCGAACTCAAGGGCTCCATCGACCTGAGCCAGATCGAAGGCGCTTCGGCCGCCGCCCAATCCACGGCCAAGCCACCGGTCGACACCGGCATGGAACAGGTCATCGAGGGACTCATCTCGCTCGGCTGGCGGCAGCAGGACGCCCAACAGGCCGTCACCGAGGCGATCAACGACAACGACATCACCACTCCGCTGGCGGCGGACGACGTGCCGCGCGTGCTGCGCTTCGCCCTGGCGCTCATGGATAGGGGACGCTGATGAGCGACGACATGAACTACGGCACTTCCAACACCGGTGCCAACGAGGAATCGCTGCGCATGGTCTCCTCCCAGCCGATCGGCAACGAGCCGGTCAGTGACGAGGAGCTCCGCCCGCATGTGCTGGACGGATTCATCGGCCAGCCCCGGCTCAAGGCACAGCTCCAGCTCTTCCTCGACGCCGCCCGCAAACGCGACGTGCCGCCCGACCACATCCTGCTCGCCGGTCCTCCGGGCCTGGGCAAGACCACGTTGGCCATGATCGTGGCCAACGAGCTCGAGGTGCCGATCCGCGTCACCTCCGGCCCGGCCGTGCAACATGCCGGCGATCTTGCCTCGATCCTGAGTTCGCTGGACACCGGCGAGGTGCTGTTCATCGACGAGATCCACCGACTGCCGAGAGCCGCCGAGGAACTGCTCTACATCGCCATGGAGGACTTCCGCGTGGACGTCATGGTAGGCAAGGGGCCGGGCGCGAGCTCCATCCCGCTGACCCTGCCGCGATTCACCGTGATCGGCGCCACCACGCGCGAGGGCATGCTGCCGAGCCCGCTGCGTGCGCGTTTCGGCTTCACCGCGCATCTCGACTTCTATCCGCACGAGGAATTGGAGAAGCTCATCGAACGATCCTCCAACGTGCTGGGCGTGAACCTGGACGAAGGCTCCGCGCATGAGCTCGCCCTGCGCTCCCGCGGCACGCCGCGTATCGCCAATCGTCTGCTGCGCCGCGTGCGTGACTGGGCCATCGTCCATGACCTCATCGTGGTTCGTCCGGAGGATGTCAAGGAGGCGCTGGCGCTCTACCAGATCGACTCCGAAGGTCTTGACCGACTGGACATCGCCGTGCTCAACGCCATCGTGCGCAACTTCAATGGCGGGCCCGTGGGCCTCAACAACCTCGCCGCCATGGTGGGCGAGGAATCCGAGACCGTGGAGACCGTCTGCGAGCCGTATCTGGTGCGTGAGGGCTTCCTGGTCCGCACGCCGAAGGGCCGCGTAGCCACCGAGAAGGCGTGGCAGCATCTGGGCCTTACGCCTAACGATGATGTCAGCAAGCTCTTCTAGACTTTTGCCTGTTTGCACAATCCGGTCATGTGTCAATAACCGGCCGTGACCGTTGATCTGAAGGAGTTTTCCGTGGATTCTTCGTATATTATGCTCATCGTCATGGTCGTGGTCATCGGCGGCATGATGTGGTGGCAGTCCAAGAAGTCCAAGCAGCAGCAGCAGGAGCGTCAGGACTTCCGTCGCAATCTGCAGCCCGGCACCGAGGTCATCACCATCGGCCAGGTGATCGGCAAGGTCGTGGAGGTCGATGAGCAGTACGAGGAGATCGTCATCGATTCCGAAGGCTCCAAGCTGCGCTTCGGCTTCAACGCCATCGCCCGCGAGTACACCCGCCCGGCCTACGTCTCCGACGACGAGGTGGACGAGAACGGCAACCCGCTGTCCGAGGACCAGGAAGCCCCGGCCGCGGACGAGGCCGGCCAGGTGCCGGTCGACGCCGCCGTCGAAACCACCGATGCGAACGACGCCGAGACCAAGCAGAACGGCGAAACCGAAGCGAAGTAAGCTTTCGTCCCGCGGGGCTTCCACGCATGCGGGACGTTCCCATCATCGTCAACACCGTCAACCAACAAGTCATCAAGGGGCGAGCATATGGCACAGTCGGATATCACCATCGAGGCATTGGGCAAGGTCGGGCAGGAGGACGCCGAATACATGGTGTCCCTGATCCGATCCGTGCCCGGATTCCCCAAGGAAGGCATCATCTTCCGCGACTTCATGCCGGTGCTCGCCGACCCGAAGAGTCTGAGGATTCTGCTCAAGGCGCTTGAGGAGGCGTTGCCGGTCGCACCTGACGAGTTCGATGCCGTTGCCGGTCTGGAATCCCGCGGATTCCTGTTCGGCCCCACGCTGGCCTCCCACCTGGGCAAGGGCTTCATCGCCATCCGCAAGGCCGGCAAGCTGCCGCCCGAGACCATCGGCGAATCCTATGACCTCGAATACGGCACCGCCAGCGTGGAGATCGAGACCGAAGCCGTGGCGCACGGCGAGCGTGTGCTCATCGTGGACGACCTGATCGCCACCGGCGGCACCGCCAAGGCCGGCGCGGACCTCATCGAAAAGGCCGGCGGCAAGGTGGCCGGCTTCAGCTTCGTGATGCGCCTCGAAGGACTCGATGGCATCGACAAGCTCGGTGGCGTGCCCACCAGCTCGTTGGTCTCCATGCCCGCGTGAGCCGTCTCACGAACACGCGGTTTGTTGTCATGGTCCGGCATGTACTGTGTACAGTTACATGCCGGACCATTATTTAGTCAGGGAAGGATCCATGGACCTTTACGAATACCAGGCGCGTGAGTTGCTTGAGGAACAGGACATCCCCACCCCGGGTGCCATCTTCGCACAGAACTCCCATGAAGTGGCCGAGGCGGCGGACAAGATCGGCTACCCCTGCGTGATCAAGGCGCAGGTGAAGATTGGCCATCGCGGCCAGGCGGGCGGC
This sequence comes from Bifidobacterium sp. SO4, assembly GCF_018555355.1. Classification (NCBI taxonomy): domain Bacteria; kingdom Bacillati; phylum Actinomycetota; class Actinomycetes; order Bifidobacteriales; family Bifidobacteriaceae; genus Bifidobacterium; species Bifidobacterium sp. SO4. The sequence goes on along the minus strand of NZ_JAFEJP010000003.1, from coordinate 98,071 downwards.
GTGAAGATCGCCCACAACCGCGACGAGGCCATCCTCGAATCCGAGGCCATTTTGCCGATGACCATCCACGGACATAAGGTCTCGGGCGTGCTCGTGGCCGAAGCCAAGAACATCCTGCACGAGTACTACGTGTCCATCTCCGTGGACCGCACCTCCCGCGATTTCGATGTGCTGGCCACCGCCAACGGCGGCACCGAGGTCGAGGAGATCGCCAAGGAACATCCGGAATCCGTCAAGCGCCTGCACATCGAGGCGCTCGGCGACTTCGATCTCGCGGCGGCCACCAAGATGGCCGAAAGCATCGGCTTCTACCATGCGGACGTGGATCAGGCCGCCCAGATCCTGCTCAAGATGTGGCGCTGCTTCAAGGAGAACGACGCCACGCTGGTGGAGATCAACCCGCTGGCCAAGATCGGAGACCCGGACGACGAATCCACCAAGCAGCTGTGCGCGCTTGACGCCAAGATCTCCCTTGACGACAACGCCGCGTTCCGCCATGACGGCTGGACTCGCTTCGTGGATCCCATCGTGCCCGACCCGTTCGAGCAGAAGGCACGCGAGCATGGCCTGCACTACGTGCACCTGCACGGCGAGGTCGGCGTGATCGGCAACGGCGCGGGCCTGGTCATGAGCTCGTTGGACGCCGTCTCCGGTGCCGGCGAGGAGCAGGGCACCGGCATCAAGCCGGCCAACTTCCTGGACATCGGCGGTGGCGCCTCCGCGGCCGTCATGGCCAGCAGCCTGGAGATCGTCCTGTCCGACCCGCAGGTCGAATCCGTGTTCATCAACGTCTACGGCGGCATCACCTCCTGCGTGGAGGTGGCCAACGGCATCCTCGAGGCCGTCAAGGCGCTTGGCAGCTCCAAGCCCATCGTGGTCCGCTTCGACGGCAACGCCGCGGCGGAAGGCCTGCACATCCTGGCCGAAGCCAACAACCCGATCATCCATGTGTCCGAAACCATGGAGGGCGCCGCGCAGAGGGCCGCCCAGCTGGCCGCCGAAGCCACCAAGTCCAAGGAGGTTCGCTGATGCTGTTCATCGAAGACGGCGCACCGGTAATCGTTCAGGGCATGACCGGTCATCAGGGCATGACGCACACCGCGCGCATGCTCAAGGCCGGCACCAACATCGTCGGCGGCGTGAACCCGCGCAAGGCGGGCACCACCGTCACCTTCCCGGCCGCCCGCAACGGCGAGGATGCGGACATCCCCGTGTTCGCCACCTGCTCCGAAGCCCGCGAGGCCACCGGCGCCAAGGCCAGCGTGGTGTTCGTGCCGCCGCGCTTCGCCAAGAACGCCGTGGTCGAGGCCGTCGAGGCCGGCATCGAACTCGTGGTGGTCATCACCGAGGGCATCCCGGTCGCCGATTCCGCCTACTTCGTGGAGCTTGCCCTGCGCAAGGGCGTGCGCATCATCGGACCGAACTGCCCGGGCCTCATCACGCTGGGCGACCCCGGCGTCAATCTCGGCATCATTCCGGACGGCATCGTGGGCCGCGGCCCGCTTGGCCTGGTCTCCAAGTCCGGCACGCTGACCTACCAGCTCATGGGCGAACTCTCCGACATCGGCTTCACCGCATGCCTGGGTGCCGGCGGCGACCCGATCGTGGGCACCACGCTGCTCGAGGCCCTTGAGGCCTTCGAAGCCGACCCGAACACCAAGGCCGTCATGATGATCGGCGAGATCGGCGGCTTCGCCGAGCAGGAAGCCGCCGCATGGGCCAAGGAGCACATGACCAAGCCGGTCGTGGCGTACATCGCCGGCTTCACCGCCCCCGAAGGCAAGCAGATGGGCCACGCCGGCGCCATCGTCTCCGGCGGCAAGGGCACCGCCCAGGACAAGAAGAACGCGCTGGAGGCCGCCGGCATCCCCGTCGGCCGCACCCCGGGCCAGGCAGCCCAGATCATGCGCGACGTGCTCGCCAAGGCCAACATCGACTAAGTGCGGCCCGCCGAACACATGAAAGCAGTGATTCGCCAATGGGTGCGGGGAGCCCTCGCGGCCCTCGCATCCATGGCCATCTATGCCATCGCGTTGGGCTGCTACGTGGCCCTGATGCTGCTCGTCATCTCCATGGAGGAGGGCGGCGAAAACCTGACCACAGGCACCACCGGACTCACCAAAGCCGTGGTGCTGCTGAGCGAGGGTTCGGGATTCGCCACCGATTCCGTCACGCTGACCATCACCCCGCTGCTGCTGACCATATTGCTTATCTGGCTCATCGCCACATTGGTCGCGCGGCTCAAGGCCACAGGCCCGCACGCCCTCGTCACGGGGCTGCTCGTATGGCTTGCCCTCAACGAGTGGTTCCGCCAGTCCGTGCATCTGAGTCTGGTGGACGACCAATGGATCACGCTGCTCAAGGCAGGCACGGTGTTCCTGCTCGGATTCCTCTGCGCGGCGGTGCCCGGTTCGGACAAGCTCAAGGACCTGATGGTCTGGATCCGCAAACAGTCCTCCGCCAAGGTCCGGCACTGCCTCAAGACCGGTGTCGCCGTAGCGGCCATCATCCTGGGACTGTATCTGCTCATCGGACTGATCACCGTCATCGTCTGGACCGTACGCAACCATACGGCCGTGGTCTCCGTGTTCGAGATGTCCGGCATGGAAACCGGATCGCGCATCCTCACCACACTGGCCATGATCATCTGGCTGCCCAACCTCATGCTATGGGCCGTCTCCTGGCTGTTCGGCTCCGGATTCGCCATCGGCGACGTGGCCAGCTTCACGCTGTGGGTCGGCCAGTCCAAGGACCTGCCGGCGGTACCCGCGTTCGGCATCCTGCCCGAAGCGGTCTCCAGCGAACTGTGGCGCACGATAGCGCTCAATACGCCGTTCGCCGTGGCCACGCTCGTGGGTCTGTTGGCCCTCTTCCTGCCCGCCGGATTCCGGTATCGTCCCATCAGCGTGCGCAGCGACTCCGATCGCCGGGCCATGGTGCTTGATCTTGCGTACCCGGCCGGCGCGTTCTGCCTGAGCGCGGGACTGGTCTCCCTCGGCTCCACGGTGTTGTTCGCGCTGTCCAACGGGTCGCTCGGCCAGCACAGGCTCGCCCATGTGGGCGTGAGCGTCATGGCCTCCACCCGCGCCGTGGGCCATCCCACCGCACTGGGGCTCGCCACGGCATGGCTCGTCGCGCTGATTGGCACCGCACTCGTTTTTTCTGTAGGCTGGATAGCTGAACGTCTGCATCCCTCCCGCACCTCGGGCGCCGCACCCGCCAACGGTTCTGCCGGAGACGGGGATACGGCCGCGAAACCCGGAGCGGACGGGCAGCGGAAGCGGGCGAAGCGGGACGGGGCGCCCAGGAAGCCGCGGCAATCCGTATACGTACAATCCCAACCGAAACCATCGAAATCCCAATCCACAACCAAGGAGGAACAGGATGACAAACACGAACCGGCCGATACGTCGAGCACTGGTTTCCGTCTTTCATAAGGAAGGCATCGAGGTTCTGGCCGAAGCGTTCGTGAAGGCCGGCACCGAAGTGGTCTCCACCGGCTCCACCGCCAAGAAGCTCGCCGAGCTGGGCGTCAAGGTCACCGAGGTCTCGGACGTCACCGGTTTCCCGGAGTGCCTGGACGGCCGCGTGAAGACCCTGCACCCGTACATCCACGCCGGCATCCTGGCGGACATGACCAACCCCGAGCACGCCAAGCAGCTTGAGGAATTCGGCATCAAGCCGTTCGACCTGGTGGTCGTCAACCTGTACCCCTTCGCCGACACCGTGCGCTCGGGCGCATCCGAGGCGGACGTCATCGAGAAGATCGACATCGGCGGCCCCTCCATGGTGCGCGGCGCGGCCAAGAACCACGCCACCGTGGCCATCGTCACCGACCCGAACGACTACGCCCTCGTGGCCTCCCGCGTGGCCGACGGCACCGGCTTCTCCCTGGAGGAGCGTGAATGGCTCGCCGCCAAGGCCTTCGCCCACACTGCGGCCTATGACGCCACCATCAACGAGTGGACCGCCAAGCACTGGCCCAAGCCCGCATCGCTCGAGTCCAGCGAGATCGACCGTGACGATCAGGGCACCGAAGTGGATTCCGCCAAGTTCCCGGCCCAGTTCACCCGTACCTGGGATCGCGCGCACACCCTGCGTTACGGCGAGAACTCCCACCAGCAGGCCGCCCTGTACGTCGACCCGCTCAACCAGACCGGCTTCGCCCACGCCGAGCAGCTCGGCGGCAAGCCGATGAGCTACAACAACTACGTGGACGCCGACGCCGCCTGGCGCACCGTGTGGGACATGGCCCCCGCCATCGCCGTGGCTGTGGTCAAGCACAACAACCCGTGCGGCCTCGCCATCGGCGCCACCGCGGCCGAGGCCCACAAGAAGGCCCACGCCTGCGATCCGATGAGCGCATACGGCGGCGTGATCGCCTGCAACTCCACGGTGACGCTGGAGATGGCCGAAAGCGTTCGCCCGATCTTCACCGAGGTCATCGTGGCCCCCGACTACGAGCCCGCCGCGCTGGAGCTGCTGCAGACCAAGAAGAAGAACCTGCGCATCCTCAAGGTGGCCGAGCCGCCGAAGGGCCATGAGGCCATCCGCCAGATCGATGGCGGCCTGCTCGTGCAGGATACCGATCTGATCAACGCCGTGGGCGACGATCCGGACTCCTGGAAGCTGGTGGCCGGCGAGCCCGCCGACGCCGAGACCCTCAAGGATCTCGTGTTCGCGTGGCGTGCGATTCGTTGCGTGAAGTCCAACGCCATCCTGCTGGCCCACGATCAGGCCACCGTGGGTATCGGCATGGGCCAGGTCAACCGTGTGGATTCCTGCCATCTGGCCGTCGAGCGTGCCAATACGCTGGCCGACGGCGCCGACCGCGCCACCGGTTCCGTGGCCGCCTCCGATGCGTTCTTCCCGTTCGCCGATGGCGCCCAGGTGCTCATCGACGCCGGCGTGAAGGCCATCGTGCAGCCCGGCGGCTCCATCCGCGACGAGGAGGTCATCGAGGCCGCGAAGCAGGCCGGTGTGACCATGTACCTGACCGGTACCCGCCACTTCTTCCACTGATCGGCGCGTCTTGGCATTGCGCTGAGGCAATCGTCCTATGTTGGCTCCCCTCTTTGAGGGGAGCTGTCGAACGGAGTGAGGCTGAGGGGAGCAACCCGACCGTGGTGATGAGCTTCCTTTGGCCGGCTTCGCAGGCAGCTCCTTGTAGAGAGGGGAGCCAAGTTTTATGTTTATCCGTAATCGTTGATTTCGTGTTCACAAGGAAGTCGCCATGCACAACCATCCGTACGTATCCGAAGCCCACGAGGGCAAACCATGGTTCGAATGGATCGTATTCGGCGTCGTCGTTGCCGCCGTGCTGCTGGCGCTCCTCGGATACACGATGGCCGCCACGGTTGTGCTTTCCGTGACGGCCATCGTTACCGGGCTCATCCGCCTGATCATGCGGGACAAAAGCCCTTGGAAGGTGCGCTCAGTGGCGTTCGATTCCTTCATCGGCATCGCCCTGGGCGTCGGCCTGCTGATCACGTACTTCAGCTTCTTCGGCCTGTTCGGCAACACCATTTTCGGTTAGCGTCTCAGCCGTATCGCCCTCGGAAGTGGCTTCGGCGCCGTCGAGGCCTTCCAGCGACTCCTGATCGGCGACCTTCACCTTCGGCGTGGTGGCCATCTGGGCGACGATCATCACCAGCGCCACCACGGCGGCGGCCAGCACCGGGCTGATCCAGAACACCCACAGCTGTTGGACCGGGTTCTGCGTCAGGCCCTGATTCATCGTGGCCAGCGCGATGCCGGTGGAACGGGCCGGGTTGAGACCCACGCCGGTCACCGGGTAGCTGAAGGCGGCGGCCAGACCGTAGGCGGCGGCCATCGTCAGCACGTAACGGTCGGAAGCCTCGCCGTGCTCGCCGAGCGAGGACATGGCGGCGGCCACCACGATGAGCGAACCGATGACCTCGACCACGATGGCCAGCGTGATGGAGAACGTGATGCCGTACTGCGTAAGCAGCGAGTAGGACACGGAGCCCTGCTCGAAACCGTTCACAGCCGGGGTGAGCCACACCTTGGCCGTCACCTGCTCGGAGGTGGGCAGCAACTTGACCACCGCGAAGCCGGCGGCGACTGCGCCGATCACCTGGGCCAGCACGTACAGCACGCCGTCCACCAGCTTGGTCTTGGAGGCGAGCACCGCGGCCACGGTCACGGCCGGGTTGAGCTGACCGCCGGAAACACGAGAGAAGATGGCGGTGACCACGCCGTAGGCCAGGGCGGTGGCCAGCGCGGAGAAGACCACATTGACGCCATACACGGCCGAACCCCAGGTGGAGAAGGCGTAGATGGCGAAGCACAGCAGGAAGCTGCCGGCCAGTTCGGCGCACACGCGAAGGCCCAGCGGCTGTTGCTTGGTTTCTTCCATGATTTTCATTTCCTTTTCATCAATTTCTTGGAAGACGGGCGAACCCGCCCAACCGGACAGTCTAGCAGCAGTCCGTGGCACTCGGTATTATGGATAGGTTGGAATTGGCTGGAAATCCAGTCCACCAGCTCGTAATTTATGTACATTGACGGCCGGCCGTACCCTCAAACGACAAACGTACGGAACCCGCCGCCCGGCCACGTTGGGAGAACGATGCCAAACGCATATTCCCGCGCCAGAAGCGCACAAGACGATTCCAATTCCATTCGACTCCAGAAGCTGCTCGCCCAGGCGGGCTTCGGTTCGCGCCGCAAGTGCGAGATCATGATCACCGAAGGCCGCGTCGAGGTGGATGGCGAACTGGTCACCGAGCTCGGCACGCGCGTCGACCCGCACAAGCAGCAGGTCCGCGTGGACGGCTCCCGCGTCCGTATCAACCCGAACCACGTCACGCTGGCACTGAACAAGCCCAAGAAGGTGCTCTCCGCCATGGAGGATCCGAAGGGCCGTTACACCCTGCGCGACATCGTGGGGGACAAGTACGAGCGCATCTTCCACATGGGCCGCTTGGACTATGATTCCGAGGGCCTCATCCTCATGACGAACGACGGCGAGCTCAGCCAGCACGTCATGCACCCCAAGTACGAGGTCGAGAAGACCTATGTGGCCACGCTGGAGGGCAAGATCTCCGGTACCGTGTGCCGCAGGCTCGTGACCACCGGCGTGCAGCTGGACGACGGCTGGATCAAGCTCGACCACTGCGCCATCATCGACTCCTCCCGTGACGCCACCATCGTCAAGGTGGTGCTGCACTCCGGCAAGAACCGCATCGTGCGCCGCATCTTCGGCTCGATCGGCTTCCCGGTCAAGCGTCTGGTCCGTACGCAGATCGGCCCGATCAAGCTCGGCGACCTCAAGCCCGGCTCCTACCGCGTGCTGTCCCAGACCGAAATCCGTTCGCTGTCCAAGGAGGTCGGCCTGTGATCCGCGTTGCCATCGACGGTCCCGCCGGCGTGGGCAAGTCGTCCACGTCCAAGGCGCTGGCCAAGTACTTCGGATACGCCTACCTGGACACCGGCGCCATGTACCGCGCCTGCGCGTGGTGGTGCCTCAAGCAGGGCATCGACCTGGACGCCGAACAGGTGGACGAGCGCGTGGTGACCGAGGCTGTCGGCGAATTCTTCACCGGCGGTCACTTCGACATCTCCGTGAACCCGGACGATCCGCGCGTCTTCGCCGACGATGAGGACATCTCCGAGGCCATCCGCTCCTCCGAGGTCTCCACCCACGTCTCCAAGGTCTCGAACGTCATTCCCGTGCGCAACGTGCTCATCGCCGCCCAGCGCGCGTACATCGCCCGTGAAGCCTCGGCCGACTCCTTCTCCGAGGGACTGGGCGTCGTGGCCGAAGGCCGCGACATCACCACCGTGGTGGCCCCGGACGCCGAGGTGCGCGTGCTGCTGACCGCCCGCGAGGAGGTCCGTCAGGCCCGCCGCACAGGCCAGGCCGCCAAGGGCGTGGGCGCCGAAGACGTGGCCGCACGCGACAAGGCCGATTCCAAGGTGACCAATTTCCAGACCGCCGCCGACGGTGTGACCACCATCGACAACTCGGACATGGACTTCGCCCACACGCTGGACATCCTCATCGGTCTGGTCGAGGACGCCATCGAGAACCAGGAGTACGAGCAGTACGCCGCCAACCTGGAGGGCTACGACCTGGACGAGGCGGACGAGGACCTGATCTCCGGCCGCGCCTTCGAGGTCGGCGCACGCAAGGCCGGCCCCAAGCCGGTGGGCGTGCTCGCCGTGGTGGGCCGCCCGAACGTGGGCAAGTCCTCGCTGGTGAACCGTATTCTCGGCCGTCGCGCCGCCGTGGTGGAGGATACGCCCGGCGTGACGCGCGACCGCGTGAGCTACGACGCCGAATGGGCCGGCACCGACTTCAAGTTGGTGGACACGGGCGGCTGGGAGGCCGACGTGGAAGGCATCGACTCGGCCATCGCCTCTCAGGCGCAGGTCGCCGTGCAGCTGTCCGACGCCGTGGTGTTCGTGGTGGACGGACAGGTGGGCATGACCGACACGGACGAGCGCATCGTCAAGATGCTGCGCGCCTCCGGCAAGCCCGTCACCCTGGCCGTGAACAAGATCGACGACCAGGCCAGCGAATACATGGCCGCCGAGTTCTGGAAACTCGGCCTGGGCGAGCCGTACCCGGTTTCCGCCATGCACGGCAGGGGAGTGGGAGACCTGCTCGACGTCGCGCTGGACAAGCTCAAGAAGGCGGAGAAGACCTCCGGATTCCTCACGCCCTCCGGCCTGCGCCGCGTGGCGTTGGTGGGCCGTCCGAACGTGGGCAAGTCCTCCCTGCTCAACCAGCTGGCGCGCGAGGAGCGTTCCGTGGTCAACGATCTGGCCGGCACCACGCGCGACCCGGTCGATGAAGTGATCGACATCGACGGCGAGGACTGGCTGTTCATCGACACGGCCGGCATCAAGCGCCGCCAGCACAAGCTCACCGGCGCGGAGTACTATTCCTCCCTGCGCACCCAGGCCGCCATCGAGCGTTCCGAGCTGGCCCTGATCCTGTTCGACGCCTCGCAGCCGATCTCCGACCAGGACCTGAAGGTGATGTCCACCGCCGTGGACGCCGGCCGCGCGATCGTGCTGGTGTTCAACAAGTGGGACGCCATGGACGAGTTCGACAAGCAGCGCCTCGAGCGTCTGTGGATCACCGAATTCGACCGTGTGACCTGGGCGCAGCGCGTGAACCTGTCCGCCAAGACCGGCTGGCACACGAACCGTCTGGCCAACGCGATGCGTTCCGCCCTGGAGTCCTGGGACCAGCGCATCCCCACCGGCAAGCTCAACGCCTTCCTCGGCAAGATCCAGGCCGCCCACCCGCACCCGCTGCGCGGTGGCAAGCAGCCGCGCATCCTGTTCGCCACGCAGGCGTCCACGCGCCCGCCGCGCTTCGTGATCTTCGCCACCGGCTTCCTCGAGCACGGCTACCGCCGCTACATCGAGCGTTCCCTGCGTGAGGAGTTCGGCTTCGAAGGCACGCCGATCCAGATTTCGGTGAACATCCGCGAGAAGAAGCAGAACAAGAAGAAGTGACATCTGCGGTGCGGTGACACGCGCGCCTTTTTGCAGCGTGTTGTGATGGTATGGGCCTCGGACGGTGTTTTATGGACATCGTCCGAGGCCCATACCATAAGTCCCGCAGTAGGGGACACCGCGGGTGAGGCGTGCCTGCTGTCTGCTGCTATTTCAGGAATTCCGCGCTATCGAAATATCCTGCAATGTCGTTGGAATCGATGATGAGCTGCGGGTCGATGGCCAGCGTGTGATGCGCGTCCTCGGTGCCGCAATAGACGAAGTCGTGATTCAGAAGCCGTCGGTCGAAGAACATGCGCACGCCGTCCAGAAGCAGCGGGCCTACCGTGCCGACGTCATAGCCGGTGCGTTCCTTGACCAGCTCAGGTGGGACCAAGTGAATCTGATGCAATCCCAGAGCGCGTCCGAGCTGTCGCCACTTCAGATGCCCCGCCGCGGAGGCGACGACGGCGAACACGCCCTCCCTGGCCTCGACGATATACGTGGCCGCCGCTTTGGTCGCATCGAACACCTTCGCGCCGGATTCCAAATCGACGATCGCCGTCTCATGTTCGATGATTCGTGCACGGTCGGCATGCTCGTCGGCGAACCTTCTGATCTGCTCGTAACTGGCCATGCCTGTCATATTCCTGCAACGACATGACATCGCCGGCAGCGGGATCGGCGATGCCCAGGTCCTTCTCATGCTCTATTGCCGTTCGGCGCCCCTGTCCTGTGCATATACCCACCATGAGACACCCATGATTTCGAATTCTGTGCATACACGTATCACGAAGACTCCGTTTCGTCGGTTTTCGTGGTGGGCAGATGCACAGAAACTCGTTCATGATACGAATATGCACGGAATAGCTGGTGGGTGGATGCACAGAACGGCGAACATTGGTCGACTGGTTGCCGCTTATGTGCCGTATGCAAGTCCTACACTGGGCAGCATGGAGCAGACGAAATTCCATGGCAAGGCTCAGGCCTATGAAGCGGCGCGTCCAAGCTATCCGGCAGCGGCGATCCGGTACATCGACGGCCTGATCGGCGATTGCTTCGGCGGGTCTTCGAACGTTGTGACGATTGCGGACATCGGTGCGGGCACCGGCAAGTTCACAGTCTCGCTGGCCGGTCTTGGACTGCCGGTGTACGCCGTGGAGCCGGATGCCGACATGCGCGGCGTATTGGCCGGGAACGTACGGGACCTGTCGAACGTAACGGTCTGCGACGGCTCGGCGGAGGCGACCTCGTTGCCTGCGGATTGCGTGGACGTGATTACCGTGGCGCAGGCTTTGCACTGGTTCTCACCGGCGGCATTCCCCGTCGAATGCCGCCGCATCGCACGCGATGGACGGTACCTGCTGGTCTCCCTGTACAACGTCACGTCCTTCGATTCGGCAATGCGTCCGGGCGACGAATGCGGCGATCGTCTTGCCGGCAGCATCAAACATTTCGACGATACGAAGGCCGAGTTCTTCCGGAACCCCACGGTGCGTGCGTTCCCCAATCCGATTCGCTACACACGCGACTCCTGGCGCGTCTACATGGACTCCCATTCCCACAGTCCGTTGCCCGGCGACGCCGACTATGTCGGTTACCATGAGTGGGTCGACGGGCTTTTCGACACCCGCGCAATCGACGGCATACTGACCGACGACACCACATGCATGGTCGCCAGCGAGCTCGTGCGGTTCGACGGTGACTACTGATATCGCAGAACCGGAGAAAGACCAGCGAGGAAACGAAACCGCATGTTGACAAGTTCCCCAATGGTTCGGCACGATAACTTTTGAAGAGGATATCTGTATCAAACAAGGAAGTTGGATCATGGACAGAATAGTGAAAATCGGGGCAACCATCGAGGGCTTTTTCGAGGCGGATCAACTCACTGTTACGGTGAGACTGAGAATCTGCCGCGGGTGTTCCGGGTTTTCTGGAGCAATACGCGGATGATTTCGTCTTCCACTATACTTATACAGGGTTTCGCGTTGCTCGCCGTCCGGTATGACGAGGTCTGGGACCGCGAGCATGAAGCAGAAGGCGCAGGTTTAGCCTTGCGGAACACGCGCGTAACGGGGTTTGGTGGGGGCGTTCTTGATGCTGAATATGGTCGTGAGCCTTGTGTTGGCGTTGGTCATGTCCTTGGCGAGCGCGGCCCAGTCCTCGTCCGCGTAGTCCTTGGTCTCCATGGTCCACAGGTTGTCCATAGTCAGGCCGTTGCTGCGGCCTGACGACGTCTGGACTTCAGACCGGCGAAGTCGGTGCTGTTGTAGCCGCCGGCGACCTGCCAGAAGGCACGGTCACACAAGTCCGCGAACGTCTCGTCCGACGTTCTCGTGTGGTACGCGGTCCAGATGACCTTCGACCCGGGTCTGAGGATGCACTTGAGGAACATGGCGGTTCCCGGGATGAACGTCTTGCCGATCTGACGACAGGTGCTGACGGCGACGCCGCCCTCGCCGCAGGCGTACCTGCCGTCGGTGTGGCGAGTGAGTCGTGCTAACGGCTCCCGGGTAGTGGGTTCGGGACCGGGCGGGGTGCGGTTCAGACGCCGAACAGGGCACAAGCCGGGGGAGTGCTGCTGCAAACCTCTATTACGCGACAAAGATACGCTCCTATGATTCGGTTTTCTCCGTTTTGTGAACGTTGGCCGTTCAATCCACTGTTCTATATGTCGATTATCGGCATTTTCGACATATAAGAGGGTATCATTTGTATTCCAAACATCGATATGAAGCGAAACGAGGTGATAGGAATGGACTACAAGAGCATCAGACAGACCATCAACATGTCGCAATCCACGGAGAAACCCACGGAACTTGCCCAGCGCGAATATGAAGCGCGGATCAGCGGATGGTCCACGTTCCGTTCCGGAATCACGTTCGACGGACACGAGATGTTCGCCGTGTGCTTCAGGGAACTCGGCACCGCCCTTGACACCGTGAGGGAACTCGAAGGGAAAGTGGAATCACTGTGGAACGGACTGCCGGACATCGCGAAACGCGCCTACCTGTTCGACCTCATCGGAGCCGAGGTGCAGAGCACCAACACCATCGAAGGCGTGCACACCACACGCAAGGAGATAGCCGACGCATTGGAATCGGCAGCAGGCGAAGGCCCCCACAAACGGCTGACCGAATTCGCGAAACTGTTCCTCGGACTATCCGGAGAGGACGGCAAACAGCTCGGACTCCCACTCGAGCTCAAGGACATCCGGAGCATCTACGATCAGGTCACGGACGGAGAGATATCCGACAAGGACAAGCCGGACGGCATACTGTTCCGGAAAGGCACCGTCTCCGTATGGGACGACGGCAACGGGCGCAAGCTCCATGACGGCGCATACCCGGAATCGGAAATCCAGGTGCAGCTCACCAAATGGATAGCCCTGCTCACCAACGCGAGCATACCGCCGATCCTTCGGGCCGTGATGTGCCATTACGCCTTCGAATACATTCACCCGTTCTACGACGGCAACGGCAGGACGGGTCGATTCCTCCTGGCATTGCAGTTGAGCAAGCATCTGAGCGTACCCACCGCGATATCCCTTAGCCCGGTCATAGCCGACGCCAAGGGACAGTATTACAAGGCATTCGACGACGCTCAGTTCCCCCTGAACTGCTCCGACGTTTCCCTGTTCAGCTACCGGATGGTGAAATTCATCATCACCGCGCAGAAAAACATCATCTCCGACTTGGGGAACAAATGGAACACACTCACGGCGGCCCACGGCAAACTAAGCAGATACGCCGAAGAGAAACACCTGTCCGATGACCAGAAGAATATCCTGTTCTACCTGCTGCAAGTGGAATTATTCGATAACGACCCGCATCCTGTCTCCCGCAGGGGACTTTCCGCGTGGCTTGAAGTGGGAAGCACGAAGCTCATGACCGCCGTCAAAGGGCTTCTTGCCCTTGGCCTCCTGCAGGAGCATGGCAAACGTCCGATACGCTACTCGCTGTCGGAAACGGCCCGCAGCCAATTCCTCCAATAAAAAAACGCCTCGCTGACGCTACCAACGTCAACGAGGCGATGCCGGGGGAGTGCTACCGACACTCCGGTTCCGGCGGAGCGAAGAATCCAACAAGGAAATAAGAAAGGAGGATGCTTCACCCACCCATCCTAGCCGACGGGTCGGGCGAAGCTTACCCGAAAATGCTATTTCGAATTACGGCCGAACAGGAAACCCAACGCGGTCGTCGCAATCAGCTTGAAAACATCCGAGGCTTTCGAGATTGCTTCCGCCCCGCCTGCCGCGCCCTGCCATTTGAATTGTATGCCGGCGAATACGGCGATCATTATGAGGCAGAACGCGACTATGGCCAGAACTGCCACATTCTTGAAGTTCTCAACCCACCAATTATGCTGCTTCTCCGGATCGATGCCCTGAGTGCCCGGATCAACCGGCTTCGGGTCGGATTTGAACCCGCGACCCCTTGTTATTTTGAAGGGTTGATTCGCTGGTTTCCGAGGACTTCATTAGGTGCGTTTTCGTTGCAATGACGCCGTTTTGACGACTTTCGTGAGATTTCGCTGATTGCTGCTGATTTCGTTGTTTTCCGCGGTCGCTGTGTCCCGGTCGTGTCCGCATCGGCGCCGGTGCTCCCCAGTCGAATGCGACATAATGACTGAGGAGCACTGGAACCGGCGGCGAGGCGTTCATTCGGTCCGCTCATGCGAAACGCAGCTGGTGCGAGGCTCTCCATCGCTGCCCGGTTCGCTCTACGTGTAGCGGGACGCCGAACATCGATTCGAGACGTTCGTCGGTAAGTCCTTCGTCAAGTGGTCCGGTGAATGTGATGGTTCCCGGTGTCGTGTTGCCGTCAAGTGTGGCGTAGATGCGCGGATGCGTGTCGAGGTATGTCATGCACTCGTGTTCCGTCATTCGGCCCATCATCGCGATATGGTCGAATCCGGCGGGGATGTCTTCCACCTGATGCGTGACGAGCAGCATCGTGCGCTCGTCCCCTCGCGAGGCCAGCGTCGACAGTTCTCGCAATACCGTTTCACGGCCACCCAGATCAAGGCCGGTGGTCGGTTCATCGAAGATCAGGAGATCTGCCGGCGAGACGAGCGCGCGGGAGATCATCACCCTCGTGCGTTCGCCTTCGGACAGGTTGCGCCACTGTTTGCCGGTCAGATATGCGATGCCGAGCCGGCGCATCATCGCGTACGCCTTCTCGTATGCCTCGTCGGCCGAATCCTTCGTTCCTCGTGGAATCCCCGAGGCGACGACCGTGAGCGGATTCATTTCCGACCCGATGTTGTGCCCGAACGCCGCCGAGACGATGGCTATGTGGGTGCGACGGCGCTCCGGGTCCGAGCCCGCGACGGTTCGGTCCCCGAAGACGCGCAGTTCGCCGACGTTGGGGTAGGTGCGCATCGCGATCATTTCCAGCAGTGTGGATTTTCCCACTCCGTTCGGTCCGAACAGCACCCATCGTCCGCCGGTGGCAATGGTGAGGTTTACGTCGGCAAGGATCAGCCGCCGATTGCGATAGTAGCCCACCGACCTGGCTAGTACCATTGCGTCGTAGGGTGTTTCGCCGAGCATGGTCATCGCCCCGCTTCCTTATTCCGTCCGACGATGATGCCGATGGCGGTCTGTGCGACGGCCAGTATGGCCAGCATGATGAGCACCGTCCGCCATCCCGAGGTGATGTCGTAGATCGTTCCGGCCAACGTGGGACCGACTGCGGCGAGCAGGTATCCGACGCATTGAGCCATGCCCGACAGTTGCGTCGTCTCCTCGGTGGTCGAGGTCTTCAATCCGATCAATGAGAGTGCCACGACCAGAGAGCATCCCGAGCCGATGCTGGCGACGATGATCCACAGCAGATCGAGCCGCGGTGCGAATGCCAGTCCGAGCGCACCGATGGCCAATGGCACGCTGGCGACGACAACGGCGGCGACCTGGCTGTCGCCCTTCAGCAGCACGGGGATGAGCAGTCCCATGACGATACCGACGAGCTGGAAGACCGCCAGATGCCAGCCGGTCCGGTCGGCGGGCACGCCGAAGGAGACCTCGATGGTGGGCAGCCAGGTGACGCACACGTAATAGTTCACGGATTGCAGCCCCATGAACAGGGTGACGGCCCATGCCTCCGGCCTTTTCCGCATGGAGACGCGGAGTCGGGTCTCCGATGCCGTACTCTGTCGGCTGCGGGGCTGCGCATCGGCGGCGGTCTTCGCAGCCGGGGTCGTCCTTTGCGCATTCGCCCGTGAACGCCATAGCCACAGCAGCGTGACGATTCCGGCGGGAATGGCCCAGATGCCGAGCGTGCCCTGCCACCCGATTGCATCGGACAGGGGCAATGTCGTGGCCGAGGCGAACGCGGCCATGCCGGTCATGCATGCGGAGTATATGCCGGTGGCAAGTGATGTGTGACCGGGGTAATCGCGTTTGACTATGGCCGGCACCAGAACGTTGCCCACCGCGATCGAGCAACCGATGACGAGCGTGCCGGCCCACAATCCGATGGTGCCGCATGCCGAACGGATCACGATGCCGAGCGTCAGGAACGCCATCGCGGCCAGCACGGTGCGTTCGATGCCGAGGCGTTCGGCGGCCCGGTGCACCATCGGGGAGACGACGGCGAACGCGAGGATGGGCAACGAGCCGAGCAGGCCCTGCATCGTCGCGTTGAGATGTTCGGACGCCCCTATCCGTGGCAGCAGCGGGCCGACGGATGTGAGCGGGGCTCGCAGATTCAGCGCGACGACGAAGACCAGCGCGGTCAGTATCGATGCGGCGAATCGCGATGCCGACGAGGGGATGGGATGATGTTCTGTTATCTGTTCCATGATGATTGGCTAGATGATTAAAGAGTATCCGTGTGATGATGCCGTTGATTCGTATAGGGGGGTGTTCGTTATCGTCCGTCGGGGATCCGGGCGGCGATGGCGTTGAGGTTTTCGACGACCGCCGCGATGATCTCGGCGTCGCTTTGTCCGCCTTCCAGCTTGAGCAGGCCAAGCGAGTGGAGGGCCCCGGCGATGGAGAAGACGGCGGCGATGCGCTCGCGCTCGTTCGCTGCTCGGGCGGAGTAACGTTCGACGAGCATCAATTCGATTTTGCGGAACATGGCTTCGGGGCGGCCTGCGAACAGGACGCGCAGATCGTCGATCTGGCTGTCGATGGCCGGTCTCCAGCCATTGAGGAATGCGGGTGGATCGGACAGGATCTTGTCCTTGTCGGGGTAATGCTCCAGCATCGCGTCGATGGTCTCGTCCTCAAGTTTGTCGTTGAGGTCGTATACGTCAAGGTAATGCTTGTAGAACGTGCTCGGGTTGACGAGCGCGAGGTCGCAGATGTCCTTGACCTTGACCTTCGAGACCGGAACTCCTGATGCCCGTAGGCGCAGAAACGCCTCGCGGATTGCCTTGCGGGTTTTGACGATGCGCAGATCGGTCACCATGCTCCTTTCGTTCTGCCGGTAGCGTCATTCCCGCTCCGTCCATAAGCCGCGTGTTATTCGACGATTCAGGCGAATCGTCGAATAAGCGAGAAATGTCGCATATCGGTGGTTGTCATCCGTTGCGTTTCGATAATAATTGATGCTCGTTGAATAATCAATAACTATTGTTTATTGGAGTGTTATTGTGAAACTTGGCATCAACAGAAAACAATGGATCATGGTCATCGTGCTGCTCATGGGCACATTGCTGGCCGTGCTCAACATGTCGGTGGTCACGCCGGCGCTGCCGTCCATCATGAAGGACCTCGGGGTGGATTCCACCACCGTTCAGTGGCTGTCCAGCGGCTATTCTCTGGTCGAGGCGATGGTCATCCCGCTCGCAGCGTTCCTCATGGGGCGCTTCTCCACCCGCAGACTGTTCATTGGATGCATCTCATTGTTCGCGGTCGGCAGTCTCGTCGCCGCATTCGCGTCGACCTTCCCCCTGCTCATGGTCGGCCGGGTGCTGCAGGCCCTGTGCACCGGCGCGATCATGCCGATGGTCACCGCGGTGATCCTGCTCGTGTTCCCCAAGGAAAGCCGCGGTACGGCAATGGGTATCACAGGACTCGTCGTCGGTTTCGCCCCGGCGCTCGGCCCGTCCATCTCCGGCGTGATCATCGACTCGTTCGGCTGGCGCACGCTGTTCGTCATCATGGCGGCCGTCTCGCTGATCGTCATCGCGTTGGCCGCCGTCTACCTGCGTAACTTCGACGGCTTCCAACCGGGTGCGTTCGACCTTGTCTCCGTGCTGCTCTCCTCGGTCGGTCTGGCATGCCTGTTGTACGGGCTGTCCACGTTCACGTCCACCGGCAACATGATGCTCACCGTCTCGCTGATCGTCGTCGGCGTGCTGCTCGTGGCCGTGTTCGTGCGCCGACAGCTCAAGGCGAAGGAACCGATGCTGCGCGTCGGAATCCTCGCCAACCGCGCCTACGCGCATTCGGTGATCATCGTGGCATGCATGCAGGCGGCCCTCATGGGTTGCAACGTCATGGTGCCGATGTTCATCCAGACCGTGCTCGGCGCATCCGCCACCGCCAGCGGGCTCGCCATGCTTCCCGGCGCCCTCATCGGCGCATGCTGCGGCATCGTCTCGGGCCGCATGTTCGACAAATACGGCATCCGCAAGGTCGCCCTGCCCGGCCTGACGGTCATGACCATCGGCGGCGTGCTCATGGCTCTGCTCGGCGCGGACGCCTCGGTCATCCTCACGGCATGCGCCTATACCGTGCTCTACGCGGGACTCATGTTCGCCATGACCCCGGTGAACACCTGGGGCATCAACGCGCTCGACAACGAAAATATCGGGCACGCGCAAAGCGTGACCAACACCGTCGGACAGATCGCCTCCTCGATGGGCACAGCCCTCATCGTATCCATCTCCGCGCTGTCCACCACCCTCGCGCCCACCGCCACCGGACACGCGCAATCCATACTCGGCTCGACGCTGGCATTCGCCGCCATCGCGGTCATCCTCGCGGCCGCCCTCGTCACAGCGCTTCTGGCGACTCGAACGCACCGAGGCACGACGAAACAGACTCTCGTCGGACAGTGACCGAAACGGCAACGTATCAACAGACACGGAACCAAAACGAAACGAGGCATGATGAACACCACGAACAACTCGCTGATCCACAACATCCGTACCTTCCACCACGGCACCGAACCGCTGGTGGATCCCATCCAAGACACATTCATACGCACCGACAAAGTCGGCAACTCATGGTTCTGGGTCGGTCATTTCGAGACGGGCGGCCACACCCTTGACTTCATGTACCATGTCAGCGTTCTGCAGTTCTCCAAATACCTGCCGGTGCGCATGATCAACAGCGTGTTGTCCATCACCGATGAGACCGGACGCATCTACCGTCACGAAGACCGCTTTTACAAGGTCAGGCGAGGACAGGTCGCAGGCCAGGGACTGCACATCCACACCGACAAGGACGTCATCGAAGGCGACCTCGACAACATGCGCATCGCATCGGCCATGCCGGACGGATCCATCTACCTCGACCTGCACGGCACCGGGTACCCACTCTACAGTCTCGGTACCGGCTACTTCCAGATCGCCGGAGTGGCCAACTACCAATACTCGTTCCCGCACATGGCTGCCAAAGGCGTCATCACTCTCGACGGCCAGCGCCACGAGGTGGAGGGAATGGTATGGATGGACCGTCAGTTCGCCGGCATGCCCAAAGGCAGAAGCCTCAAGGATGGCTACAACTGCAAATGGCTGTGGATGAACCTCTGCTTCGATAACGATCCCGACGTGATCAGCCTATGGGGTGTAACCGAACTGGCCACGGGCAGCGAACATTGCTGGGCCAGCGTCCTGCATGAGGACGGCACCCAATCTTCCGCCGGCGTGGATCCGATGGTCGGCGACTCCTTCAACGTGTGGGAAAGTCCTGTGACCGGCATGAAATACCCAACCGGCTGGACCATCTCCATCCCCGAATGGGAAGCGAAACTCACCGTCACATCCATCATGGACGAACAGGAAATCGCTTCGCCGAACCCCTCAGGGCGCAAATACGAAGGCGCAAGCCAAGTGGTCGGCACCTACCGAGGACACTCGGTAACGGGCCACTGCTGCCTCGAACTCGTCGGAGGATGGAACTAACAACACCGGCCCATTTTCCGAAAAACACCGGCATCGGTCCAATTCCGCCAACCCGCCGAAGAAAGCCACAACCCGCCGAACCGGTGAACAAGGGATTTGGAATGGGCACTGAATAGCCTTTCGGGGCTCTCGCACAAGTGAAGCCCGTCTCACGCACAACACGAGACGGGCTTAACTCCTTGTTTTTATTTAGCTTCACTGTCTTTGCTGAGCTTGCCACCGAACGCTTGGTTCACCAAGGTGTAGACGGCTTGTGCGACGCCGATGACGTCGGTGAGGACGATGCCCCAGCCGTAGCCGTGGGAGCCGTTGGTGGCGGCGATGGCGATGACGCCGAGCAGGATGCTCACGCCGAGACTGGTCAGGCCCACGTAGTCGGCGGGAATGTACTTCTTGAACGCCTGCACCAATGCGGGTGCGATGAGGGCGACGATGCCGGCGGCGAGGGTGGTTGCTGTGGAAATATCCATGAGTGTTCTCTTTAGGTTCGTTTGGGCATGGGAGTGGCGGCCTCCGGCGTGGTACCGAAGGCCGCAGTCGGTTGGCAGCTGCCTAGTAGCGCAGCTGCTGTCCGGGGTAGATCAGGTTCGGGTTCCTGAGGTTGTTAAGTTGGGCGACGCGCTGCCAGCCGGACGCGCCGAAGATGCCGCTCAGCGTCTCGCCGCTTCTCGCGACGTGGATCCGCGTGCCGGCACCGGTGTTCGATACCGGAGTACTGTTGCCGCGGTAGACGACGGTCTGGCCGGGCCAGATGCGATGGATGTTGCCGGAAGGCACGCTCCATGCGGTCACGGGCCAGAGTCCGGTACGTGCGGCGATGCCGCTGATGGTGTCGCCGGAACGCACCACCATGCTGTACCCGCTGCCGGCGCTCGGCCGAGACGGCTGCGGCGTCGGTGCTGGAGTGACGGTGGTGTTACCGGGGTTGGCGCAAGATGACACGCCCGCCATATGAGGCGTGTCGGGGTGAGGGCGCGTTCCGTTGTGTCCCTAGTTGTGTCCCGGATAAAAATACGGCGTGTCGCAAGATACAAAAAGCCCGGAATCGTTGAAATTCCGGGCTAAATCGTCGGACCAGCGGGATTTGAACCCGCGACCCCTTGACCCCCAGTCAAGTGCGCTACCAAACTGCGCTATGGTCCGATGTTGCTTTTCGCAACAGATGAATAATTTACCAGAGGATTCGGAAAACGCAAATCGGCGTGTTCCGCTTGGCGCGGTGGCAAGACAGTTCTCATTCCCGGCCTCCGCTCTCGCACTCCCGCTGCTTTCCGCAAGGCTCTGTTCAATCACAATTGGCATGAATGCCATCGAACTACCCCTCAGTCGGCTACGCCGACAGCTCCCCTGACAAGGGGAGCCAAGAGTAAAGGACATGCCAGATATGTCGATTTTGGTTTAACGGAACTTGCCGCCGTCCCTTGAACACGCGCCCAGCCAACGTCATGTGCCCTCTCAGAATTCTGGCGCTAGACTGAGGTGCTATCGCAGTACGAAAGGGATCAACATTGACCGAACTGAACGATGACGCCCAGCCGAGCGGTATCGCCGATCGCACCAACATCGCCAACAACACGAACACCACCAGCACCAACGTCGCCGGCGTAACCGGCGGCGCAGCCGTCCCGCCAACGGCCAACGCATCAGACGCTCCCGTCGCACCCGCCGATGCGATCGCCGACCAGAACGACGAGATCTTCCAGCACTCCGCCACCAAGATGCGCGAACACGGCATGAGCGAGACCGCCATCGCCCAGTTCGAACGCCTTTACGACGTCTGGCGCCGCGAGGAGGCCTCCAGCTGGATCCGTGAGGAGGACATCGAGCCGCTCGGCCATATCCCCAGCTTCCATGACGTCTACGAGACCATCAACCACGACAAGGCCGTGGACGCCTTCGCCAAGACCGCCTTCATCAAGCTCAACGGCGGACTCGGCACCTCGATGGGCCTGGAGAAGGCCAAGTCGCTGCTGCCGGTGCGCCGTCACAAGGCCAAGCAGATGCGTTTCATCGACATCATCATCGGCCAGGTGCTGACTGCCCGCACGCGACTGGACGTGGAGTTGCCGCTGACCTTCATGAACTCGTTCCACACTTCCGCGGACACCATGAAGGTGCTCAAGCACCACCACAAGTTCAAGCAGAGCGAAGTGCCCATGGAAATCATCCAGCACCAGGAGCCCAAGCTCTCCGCCGCCACCGGCGAGCCGGTCAGCTTCCCGGAGAACCCCGATCTGGAATGGTGCCCGCCGGGCCACGGTGACCTGTTCTCCACCATCTGGGAGTCCGGCCTGCTGGATGTGCTGGAGGAGCGTGGCTTCAAGTATCTGTTCATCTCCAATTCGGACAACCTCGGCGCGCGTCCCTCGCGCACGCTGGCGCAGCATTTCGAGAACACGGGCGCCCCGTTCATGGCCGAGGTGGCCATCCGCACCAAGGCCGACCGCAAGGGTGGCCACATCGTGCGCGACAAGGTGACCGGCCGACTCATGCTGCGAGAGATGAGCCAGGTCCATCCCGACGACAAATCCGCCGCCGAGGATATCAAAAAGCACCCGTACTTCAACACCAACTCCATCTGGATCCGCATCGATGCCCTCAAGGCCAAGCTCGCCGAATGCAACGGCGTGCTGCCGCTGCCGGTGATCCGCAACAAGAAGACGGTGGATCCCACCAATCCTGATACCGAACCGGTGATCCAGCTCGAGACCGCCATGGGCGCCGCCATCGGGCTGTTCAACGGCTCCATCTGCGTGCAGGTGGACCGTATGCGATTCCTGCCGGTGAAGACCACCAACGACCTGTTCATCATGCGGTCGGACCGTTTCCATCTCACGGATACCTATGAGATGGAGGACGGCAACTACATCTTCCCGAACGTCGAACTCGACCAGCGTTACTACAAGTACATCCACGACTTCGACGAGCGATTCCCGTACGACGTGCCCTCGCTGGCCGCCGCCAATTCCGTGACCATCAACGGCGATTGGACGTTCGGCCGCGACGTCTCGTTCTATGCCGACGTGATGTTGGAGGATCAGGGCAAGCCCAGCTACGTGCCCAACGGCGAATACGTCGGACCGCTCGGCATCGAACCGGATGACTGGGTGTGAAATCCCATGTGAAATCTCATGCCTGCCGGGGTGGATGCGCCCTTTGGACGGACGATAACCACCCGGCAGGCATGCGGAGCGATATTCGTCGCAACGACTGAATCTCATTTCAAACCGGCGCGAACGGTCGTAAAAGACACGGCCGGGACACGGAAAACAACAAAATAGCGTTATTTTTCGGGAAATGTCGCTGAACAGCGGAAAAACCCTCTAAGATAGAGGGAGTGCAGGTTATGCTGCACACTTATAAACAAAACATTAACTTTACGTGAGGACTAATGGCAGAAGGCACGAGCGGACGTCGGCGTTTTTCCGATAAGTGGGGCAAACACGAGCTGGATGTACTGGCCGTGTTGTCTTCGGCGTTCCCGCAATGGCTTACTTCGCGCCAGATTGCGCAGCGTGTGAAGGCCTATGCGGATTCCTACGGCGAACTGGCCGATCAGGCCGCCAAGGCCGCGTTCGCCAAGCAGTTCCAGCGCGACCGCGCCAAGCTCGCCGCCATGGGCATCGCCATCGAGTCCCGCCAGCCGGAATACTCGTCCAAGTCCGAGGGCCAGGACTTCGCGTCCTACCGCCTGCAGCTGGGCGATGAACCGCGTATCCGTCTCATGTTCGAGCCGGAGGACATGCCCGTGCTCGCGGCGGCCAACTACCTGGCCCGTTCCATGTCCATCTCCTCCGAGCCCGACCAGTCGCAACTTACCCAGCACGCCTCGCGCACCACGCCGCGTGTGCCTCAGACCCCGATTCCCGGTCTGGGCCTCGACTCCATCGCCCCGGGTCTCGGTACCCAACCGATTCCCGATTCGTTGGTCAAGGTCATCGACTCGCGTCGTTTCGCAGCCACCGTTGAGGTGGACGGCGAACATCTCAACGTGGCGTACACTGACTCCGATGATCTGGCCATGTACGTGCTGGAGCATCCCGGTGCCACCATCGTGAGCCCGCAGGAGGCCGTGGACGCCTACCACCGTCGTCTGCACGCGGCCAGCCAGTTCACGCTGGCGGATGAGTCGGCGAGCCCGGTGAGCGCCTCCGTGGTCTCTCCGTCCATCAGCCGCGACGTGAGCGAGCCCGGCGATCCGGAATCCATCAAGGCCCAGAACAAGAAGAGCGGCGCCGCGTTCCAGACCGGCAGCGAGGTGGATCGCCGCCTGCGCCTGATGCTGTTCCTCTCCGCCCATCTGGGCGAGGAGTTCTCCATGGGCGAGCTTGCGGTACGCTTCATCGGCAAGCCCAAGAACGACGACGAGCTCAAGAAGTTCGTGAACATCATTCACAAGGACATCAACACGCTCACCACCGTGTCCGATGACGGCGAGATGGCCGGCAGCCAGTTCTTCGACATCGACTGGCCGCTGCTGGACGCCGAAGGCATCGTCTCCGCCACCAATTCGCTGGGACTGGAGCGCCTGGCCGGCATCTCGCCGCAGTACCTGAGCATGCTCACGGCCTCAGTCAGCTACCTTGCCCATTCGCCGCTGCTGCCGGACAAGCAACGCAATCAGGCAGAATCGCTGTACCTGCGCCTGCGCCGGCATGTCACGCCCGGTCAGACCCCGTGGCTGAGCCTGACCGGCTACGAGCTTGAGCCGCGCAGCTTCTCCGTGGTCAAGCGCGCCATCAACACCGATTCGCTGCTGGACATGGAATACACGGACGGCACCGGCCGCCTGCGCCGCAAGCTGGTGGCCCCCTTCAAGATCTTCATCGACGAGGGCGTGTACTACGCGGCCGTCTACACGGACGTCGGCTCCGCCGCTCCCAAGGACAAGAAGTCGTACGTCGCCAAGGACATGAGCATCGACAAGGCCACGGGCAAGCCTCGTGTGTGGCAGGTGCTGCGTCTGGCCCGCATCGAGAAGGCCGAGCTGGTCAAGCCCACCAAGGAACTTGACGTGCCGAACGTGCCGGTCGCCGAACTGCGCAAGTGGAGCTTCGACAATGGCACCGAGGCGGTGTTCATCACCGACCAGCGTGACCTGCCGTTCATCAAGACGCTGCCCGCCGCCACCGTGGAGCATTGCGGGGCGGGGGAGAAGGTGCACTTGACCGTGTCCTCCGACTCCTGGTTCGTGGCGTTCTGCATCTCCCACGCCCGCCACATCACGGCCGTGGCCCCGGACACGCTGCGTACGATGATCGTGGCCCGCGCCGAACGCGAGCTCAGCATCAGCGACGGCAAGGACAACAAGTAGGTCCATTCAGTAGACCGCGCGGTACAGTTACGGTAGACAGATAGCGTTCCGTCCATCGGGTAGTGTGCGATCGCCGCACGTGCGGGCGAATGGGACGCTGCGTAACGGAAGATAAGTAGCGGAACTAGCAGAAGGAGACATCATGCCTTGGTGGATATGGCTGGTATTGGCCCTGTTCATGCTGGGCATGATCGTCGCCGGACTGGTCTACGCCGGCATTTATGGCCTGCGTGCGCTCAAGGACATGTCCGGCGTGGCCGAGCAGGTCGGCGAACGTATGTCCGCCATGGGCGAGCCCGCCGAAGCCGGTGATTCCCCCGAACCCCCGCTGTTCACCCAGCCGCTGAGCGTGGCGCAGGAGCGCTAT
Source organism: Bifidobacterium sp. SO4 (assembly GCF_018555355.1). Classification (NCBI taxonomy): domain Bacteria; kingdom Bacillati; phylum Actinomycetota; class Actinomycetes; order Bifidobacteriales; family Bifidobacteriaceae; genus Bifidobacterium; species Bifidobacterium sp. SO4. The sequence continues at coordinate 72,830 of NZ_JAFEJP010000003.1, read as the reverse complement.
GCCGACACCTATGTGGCGGTGCTCAGGCGCAAGGCCGCCAAGCGCGAACGCCACACGCAGGCCTGGAGCCGTTGGAAACGCTTCAACAACTAACTACTCCCATACGGAAGGCATCATGGCACGTCACCATCACAGCAAGGACGACTCGCAATCCCGGAACCTGAGCCCCTCGCAACGGTACGCCGCCTTCCAGAAGGTCAAGCGTCAGCGCGCCTCCGTGGCCGCACGGTTCGCCGCCACGCTTCCGTTCGACCTTGACGACTTCCAGATCGAGGCCAACGAGGCACTGGAGGCAGGCAGCAATGTACTGGTCGCGGCCCCCACCGGCGCCGGCAAGACCGTGGTGGCCGATTTCGCCATCTACCTGGCGCAGGACCGCAATGTCAAGGCCTTCTACACGACCCCCATCAAGGCGTTGAGCAACCAGAAATACCATGATCTGGTGAACGTGTACGGGCCGGATCGCGTGGGCCTCCTGACCGGCGACACCTCCATCAACTCCGAGGCGGACATCGTGGTGATGACCACCGAGGTGCTGCGCAACATGCTCTATGAGCGTTCCTCCACGCTCGCCGCCCTGCGCTACGTGATCCTGGACGAGGTCCACTATCTCGCCGACAAGTTCCGTGGGCCCGTGTGGGAAGAGGTCATCATCCACCTGCCCAAGTCGGTGAAGATCGTGGGTCTGTCCGCCACCGTGTCCAACGTGGAGGACTTCTCCAACTGGATCGCCTCGGTCAGGGGCGAGACCAAACTGGTCATCAGCGAACATCGCCCGGTGCCGCTGGAACAGCATGTGCTGGTGCAGGCGGACGAACACACCGAACCGGAGGTGCTGGATCTCTACCGTAGAGACGCCAACGGCGAGCAGACCGTCAAACTCAATGCCGAACTCATCAACCGGCTTGACCAGCTGGACCGCAAGGCCGCACGCCGGCGCGGCGAGCAACGTCCGGACAAGCGCAAGGGATTCAAGGGCGGCAAATCACGCCACGGCGGCCAGCTCAAGCCCGAACGGTATACGCCCCGCCGGTGGGCCGTGGTGGACGAGCTGCATTTCCTCGACATGCTGCCCGGCATCTACTTCATCTTCTCGCGCAATGGCTGCGACCAGGCCGTGGAACAGTGCATCAACGCCGGGCTCGAACTCACCACGGATGAAGAGGCCGTGCGCATCCGCCGCATCGTGGACGAGATGGTGGACGGCCAGCTCACCCAGGAGGACCTCAAGGCCCTGCACTTCTCCAAGTTCCGCTTCGCCCTCGAGGAGGGCTTCGCCTCGCATCACGCCGGCATGATCGCCCTGTTCCGCCAGATCGTCGAACGACTGTTCGAGGAGGGCCTGGTCAAGATGGTGTTCGCCACCGAAACGCTGGCCCTCGGCATCAACATGCCGGCCCGCTGCGTGGTGGTCGAGAAACTTGAGAAGTTCGACGGCACCGGCCATGTGGGCCTGACGCCCGGTGAGTTCACCCAGCTGACGGGACGTGCGGGACGTCGCGGCATCGACACCATCGGCCATGCCATCGTGGTGGACCATCACGGCTTTGTGCCGGCCACGGCCGCCGCACTGTCCTCCAAGCGCGTCTACCCGCTGCATTCGAGCTTCCGGCCCACGTTCAACATGGCCGTCAACCTGCTCAATTCCAGCGATTACGAGACCGCCCGTGTGACGCTCGACCAGTCGTTCGCCCAATGGGAGGCCAACGAATCCGCCTGGCAGCTCGAATCGCAGATGACCACGCTCAAGACCGCGCTGGCCGGCTACGAACAGGCGTTCCAGTGCAACCACGGCGATTTCAAGGAATTCATGACGCTGCGCATGGAACTGAGCTCCCTGGAAAAGGACGGTCGGCGCAAGCTCAAGCACGAGGTCTTCCTCACCGACCAGGATCGCAGCAAGGCGTTCCGTGATCTTGAGGCGCGCATCCAGGAACTGCGCAAGGCAGAGCGACAGCATCCCTGCCGCAACTGCCCGGATCTGCAGCAACACCTCAAATGGGGACATCGCTGGGCCCGTGAGACGCGGGAACTGGAGCGTGTGACCAATCGGTACGATTCCCGCACCGGTTCCGTGGCCCGCCAGTTCGACCGCATCTGCGACATCCTGACAGAACTCGGCTATCTGGAACGTCGAGAGACCCCGGACGGGCGCATCGACATGACACTGACGGACAAGGGCCGGCTGCTGCGCCGCATCTACAGCGAGCATGATCTGGAACTGTGCGAGGCACTGCTGTCCGGCACGTTCAGCAAGCTTGACGCCAACGGTCTGGCCGCGGTGCTCTCCGCCTTGGTGTACGAGGCCAGGCGTGGGGGAGAGGGCGAGCCGCGTCACTACCCCGGCGGCGTCTCCGGACGAATCGCCATCGCATCCTCCAAGCTCAAGGGCGTCTGCGCGCACATCGATGCGCTGTGCGAGGACCATGAACTCGCCGAACTCGCCCAGCCGGACTTCGGTATCGTGGACATCATGTACGAGTGGGCGGACGGTGCCTCGCTCGCCGCCTGCCTGTACGGTACGGACATGACCGGCGGCGACTTCGTGCGTACGGCCAAGCGGTTGGCGGACGTGCTTCAACAGATCGCCGTGGCGGGCCCGTTGCCGTTCGACGGGGGAGAAGCCCTGGCCGATACCGCCCGTGAGGCCGCGGACCGCGTCAATCGCGGTGTGGTGGCGTACTCGGGCGTGGACTGAGTGGACTGACGGGGATGTACGGCGGCGGATCGGCAGCGGTCCGAGGCAATCCGCCGGAATAGAGTCCAAGTCCGAACTGTTGCGTAAATTAGTATGGTTACGAATTATTCAAGGAGGATGCCGATATGGCAGAACGCAGCTTGAGGGGCATGAGCATCGGTGCGAAGTCGCTGGAGTCCGACGACAACGTGGACTTCGCCGCCAGGAACGATGTGGCATACGTGTGCCCGAAGGGCCACCGCACCATCCTGCCGTTCGCCGAAGGCGCCGAAGTGCCGGACGAATGGGAGTGCCGTTGCGGTGCCGTGGCGCATCGTGAGGGCGACGAGGATCGCGAAGGCGACGAGATCGCCAAGCCCACCCGCACCCACTGGGACATGCTGCTTGAACGCCGCAGTGAGGAGGAACTCGCCACGCTGCTCGAAAAGCGCCTGCAGATGCACCGTGACGGTTGGATCCCCGACTACGAGTGATAGGCCACGAATGGCCGCGAGCGATTCCGGTGTTGCCGGTCCGCGCAACCACATGAACAACACGTGAACTTTATGCCCAGTCAAACCGACTGGGCATAATCATTGCTGGTACGTAGCGCGTGTGACCTGAAACACACGATATGCACGTAGGTTTTCAAGAACAACGACAGGGGAGTAGACCTCACATGGCACAGCACCCGAGGAAAGTGGTCCTGCTGGACCTTGACGGCACACTGACCAAGTCCGACGGCGGCATCATCGCGTCCGTCGTCAAGACCTTCGAGGCCCTGGGCCGTCCGGTGCCGGACGACGCCGAGCTGCACCGCTTCATCGGCCCGGCCATTATCGAGTCCCTGCAGCGCAACCATGTGCCGGAGGACGAGCTGGATCGCGCCGTGGACATCTACCGCAGCTACTATGCGGACAAGGCCGTGTTCGACGACCCGAACGAGCCCGGCAACAAGGTGCCCGGCCGCCTGGTGAACGTCGTGTTCCCCGGTATCCGCGAGCAGCTCACGAAGCTGCGCGAGGACGGCTATTATCTGGCGCTGGCCAGCTGCAAGCCGGAATACCAGTGCGTGCCGATTTGCGAGCACTTCCACCTGACCGAACTGCTGGACGGCATTTACGGCGCGTCCAAGGACAACACCCGTCTCGACAAGGACCAAGTGATCCGGTACTGCTTCGACAAGATCGGCTTCGACGCCGAGGCCGGCGATAAGGCCGTGATGATCGGCGACCGTTACACGGACATCGATGGTGCCCGTGCCTGTGGCCTGGACACCATCGGTTGCCGCTGGGGTTACGCTCCGGCCGGCGAGATGGAGGAACACGGCGTCTACGAGATCATCGAAACCACCGACCAGCTTGAGGACGCGGTCAACCGGTATTTCGCATCGCACTGATCATGTTGATTTGATGCCGCTTCCTTTGGCTGGCGAACGTTGATGCGTGTCATCGTGAGATCGGCCAAGGGAAGCGGTTTTTCTTATGGTTAAGAGTTGGGGACGTCGTAATTCGGAGAGCGGTAGGGAACTATCGGAATTACCAATCTGACATAACGTACATTATCGGATATTTGGAATACCTTGTACTGCCAGGGTCTGAAACCAAATAGTTCCAAGACCCTGGTCATTTCCGAGAATTATAGGTCATCACCGAAAACCTGTTATTTATACTTACGGTTGTTCCCGCCTGTCATAGACACACGGATAGGCGCGAGAAAACCGTTTCCGCGATAGTCGTTTTCACTTGTCGCCGTTCCTGTCACGTCCGGCTGCGCTGCCGATGCGTCGGTCCATTTCGGTTTCCATCGCGTGCTTTGCCTGCACATACATCACGGCGATTTCTGACATCACCAGCACGATGACGATGATCGCGCCGGCCAGCGCGTTCTGTTCATAGAACGCACGCACATCCATATCCATGGCGTCGGCGGTCAGTGCGTATACGGGAAACGGCACGATCGCCATGATGAACGACGCCACATGCGCCATGACCACGGTCCAGCTCACCGGATTGACGGCCCCGCGCCTGGACCGCGGCGTGAACACCTGGCCGCGCAGCACCGTGAGTCCGATGATGTTCGCCGCCATGACCACGGCGATGATCCACAAGGCCGCGGGCAGCAGTTCGATGAATAGCGTCATGGTTCGGAAACCTCCGGAATCGAGTGATGCATGGGTAACGCTATGGTACGCTACTCCCCTATATTGCAAACGTTGTCAATCTTGCTGATAGGCATTGGAGCGACAGGCTGCGACCAACATGATTGTGGCCCTGTTATCGAGGCTGACGTGAATCTACCGGACTACCCCTCAGACGGCTTTGCCGCCAGCTCCCCTGACAAAGGGAGCCACGAATAGGGATATGCCACAAATCTTGGTTAGCAGAACCACAATCATTGCATGGCCTGCTCGCGCTGTCGGCGCTGTGCCTCGAGCTTCTTGCGCATGCGCATGGCCGTGAGCTCGTCGATGGGCCGCGCCGTGGTTATGATGGCCGGATTGGCGGTCAGATCCACATAATCCTCGTGCTCGAGCGCGGCTTCGATCTGGTGCCAGAGCGAACCGACCGACACGGCGAACACGGCCTTACCGCTTTGCAGCAGTTCAAGCATCTGCTCGCTGGTGGTGCATTCGTGCACCTCCTGGCCGTCGCACATGATGGTCACGTTGGCCAGCTGGTCGGTGCTGCGCTGGGTAAGAAAACCGATGGCCGCGGTGACGTTCTGCAGGTTCACGCCGGCGTCCAGCAGCCTCTTGGAGACGGCGAGAATCACCACGTCCTTGAAGGAGTACAGTCGACGCGAACCGGACCCGTGCGAGGGGGTGATCGAGGGCTCGACTATCTGTTTGCGTGCCCAGTAGTCGAGTTGCCGATAGGTAATGCCGGCCACTTTGGATGCCACGGTGCCACGGTATCCGCGTTTGGGTTCCTCGGAGTCGCCGCTGGAGAACAGCTCCCCCTGAATCGCGGGCGCGTTCAGATTCGTCTGCTCGCGGAGCGGAACATGGAGGTGCAGCTCGGTCTGTTCCATCGCACTCCCCCCTTCATTGGGCGCGGCCATCGGGTGCGGCATCATGGCGTTTCCGTCGCATCGCGGCCGACGATGGACGTACCCCCTGTGCCTGCCGGACCAACGTCGCGGCGGGCACAGGAAACGAGTGGGCTGCTACTGCGAGATGACGGCCGACTTGGTGAAGAACATGAGGCGGAACTTGCCGATCATGATCTCGTCGCCGTTCTTCAGGACGGCCTGATCGACGCGCTGGCGGTTCACATACGTGCCGTTGAGGCTGCCGGCGTCGATGACGGAGAACTGGCCGTTGATGCGGCGGAACACGGCGTGCTGGCGGGACACGGTGGAGTCGTCCAGCAGGATGTCCGCGCGCGGGTCACGGCCCACGGTGATTTCATCCTCGTCCAGCAGATAACGGGAGCCGGATACCGCGCCTCGGGTGGAGATCAGCAGCGCCGTGCCGTCGGACAGGCGGGTGATGGTGTCCAGATCGTCCTGGGTGAGCGGACGGTCGCCGGTGGAGGTGATGGGCAGTACGTTAATGGCGGGCAGACCGATGATGGTGGTTTCGCCTGCGCTAGGAATCGGATCAGTCATAATATTTCAGTTTACTCCCTACTCTACGGTTTTCGCATAATTGCTTTGCGTAGCCTCGTGTATCTCATCGATGACGATGTTGTCCGAGGAGCGCACGTCCACGGTGGCGCCGTATTTGACCTGCAACTGGGCGCCGACGCCACCCGCGATGTCCACGGCGTTGGACAGTTCCTGCGGGTTGCCGATGGCCTTGACCACGTAGGTGGGCGAGATGGCGGTGCCGTCCGCGATGAGGCCTTCGTCGGCGTCCTGGATGTACGTGGATGCCACGACGCGCACGTCGTTGATGGCGATGACCTCGGCGCCGGCGTTGCGCAGCTCCTCGATGAGGGTGAACATGATGGAGGCGTCCACCTTGGTGGAGCCGCGGCTTACGCGCACGGTGATGCCGGGACCTTTGGCCGGCAGACGGCCGGAGATCAGGCCGCTGGTCTCCTCGTTCTGCTTGGCGATCTTGCGGGCCTGATCCCGTTCGTTGGCCGCGGATTTCAGTGAGTTGAGCTGTTCGGTGAGCTGGCTTTTGCGCTGTTCGAGGTTGGTAATCTGCGTGTTCGACTCGTTGAGCAGGCGGACGAGCTCGCTTTCGTCCAGCGTCTCGTACGTGGATTTGCTGTTGTTGATCTGGGTCATGTAGGCGAAGCCCAGCAGCGCGCACATGAGGGTGACGAGCACGGAGGACAGCAGCCGGGAGCGCAGTCCCCCGCGGTTCGTGTTGCGACGCGGCTTCTTGCGGACGGTGGGGAACGAACCGGTTTCCATCCGGTCGTTGACGGTGTCCTGAGCATGCTGGTCCCGCATCTTCTCCAGCATGTTGTTCGATTTCGCGCGTCTGGCCATACCTCTGGGCTCCCCTCGTCAGCTGCGGAAGATGAAGCGCCTGATGGCGGACACGTTCGAGAAGATGCGGATGCCAAGGACCACGATGACGGCGGTCTGCAGCTGGGAACCCACGCCGAGCTGGTTGCCGAGGAACACGAGCAGCGTGGCGGTGATCACGTTGGCGAAGAAGGAGATCACGAAGACGCGGTCGGAGAAGCTGCGTTCGAAGTAGGCGCGGGCGGCACCGAGCAGGGCGTCAAGCGCGGCGACCACCATGATTGGCAGATACGGCTGGACGATGACCGGGATGTCCGGCTTCACAAACACGCCGACGACCACGCCGATGATCAGTCCGAGAACGGCTGCCATTACTCGTTCCTTTCCGCGTACTGGACCTCTCCAGTCACCGCTGCCTCAAGTGTAATCGAATTGGATTTGCTCACCTGCGGGTAAATGCCTGCTTCTTTGAAGGATTCGTAAAGGCTTGCGAGTTTCCGTTCCCCCATGGCCTCGGCCAGCGCGTTCTTGTCGCCGATGGCCTCGATGGTGTACGGGCTTTGGATTGCGGTCATGCCGATGAGGATGTGTCCGCCGGCCTTGCGGATCGAGGTTTGTGCGCCGAGCCGGTTGCCGTTGATGGCGATGGCTTCCGCGCCGTTCTGGAACATCAGGGACACGAGCTGCTGCAGGTCGAGATCGGTGACCACGCGGATGGAGGTGGAGGTGCCGACCCTGGACGAGGAGGTTTGGTCCGACTGGCTGGCGGCGATGGGATCGGCCAGGGTCATCGTGATGCCTTCGCCTTCGACCGCCACGGTGCCGTTGAGCATCTCGTCCTGCAGGAGGGTGTCGCTTTTGACCGATCCGGAGATCTTCTTGGATTGGGCATCCACCTTACTGCGCAGATCGTTGACCTGCTGGGTGAGTTCGTCGATCTGCGTGTTGCGATCCTCCAGCTGGCTGCTGAGCGTCTGCCGCACCTGTTTGCGCGGGTCGGACTGGAGCTGCTGGACGAACAGGCTGCCGGCGAATCCCACGGCCACGCAGATGAGGAACACGACGATGCGGTTCACCCAGATGGAGAACGTGGAGCGGTGTTCATGGACAAGCCTGGCGTCATGGAACATCGGGTCCATGGGACGGTTGACGAGGTCGTCGATGAGGCGCAGGGAGTCGTCGTTGGTCTTGCGGCGTCGACGGGTGCGGATGGCCGCGGCGTCATCCGGGGAAAGCGCATGGTGTGATTCCACCCCGCGTACGGAGGCGGAGAACACCGAGCGACGGCGCACCGGCTCGTTCTCCTTGGATACAGGGAACGAGACCGGGGCCGTGGAATCAAGAGGCATGCCGCTCCCCCAGCTCCTTGCGCAGCAACGAGACGCCCTGCCTGGTGTAGATGTATCCGGCGAGCCAATACATGGCCAGACCCCAGATACCCGCCGCCAGCGCGGCGAGGTAGAGCAGGTGGAAGAAGGTGGACGTGCCCAGATCCGCGAAGATCAGGCCCACGATGGAAATCATGAGCAACGCGGTGCCGGCCTTGCCCACGAAATGCACGGGCAGCGGGCCGTAATCGTACTGGGCGAGCCAAAGCACCTGAATGGCCATCCACAGGTCGCGCAGTCCCACGATGATCAGCATCCACCATGGAATGATGCCGGCGATGCCGAGGGCCAGGATCGAGCAGAAGATCAGCAGACGATCGGCGATGGGGTCGAGGATCTGGCCGATCTTGCTGACCTGGTTGAACTTGCGTGCGATGATGCCGTCCAGCCCATCAGATGCCGAGGAGATGGCAATCAGCACCAGTGCGGCGATCATCTCGTGCCGTGACACCAGAACGGTGATGAACGGGATGGAGATGATGCGCAGCGCACTGATGAGATTCGGCACGGTGAAATAGATGTCCCGCGCCTCCGGGCTGTATCTGGTGTTGGCTTTCTGGTTGGTCATACTGCCTAATAGCCTACATGCGCGAAGCCTGCAGGGCGGTAACGATGATGCCTCGCGCACCGACTTCATACAAATCATCCATCAGCTGGTTCACGGTGGCCTTGGGCACCATCACGCGCACGGCGTTCCACTGCTTGTCGTGCAGCGGGGAGATAGTGGGGCTTTCGAAACCGGGGGTCACGGCCACTGCGGCGGCCACCTTGCTCACCGGGATGTCGTAATCCATAAGCACGTACTGGTGAGCGGTGAGCACACCCTGGAGACGGCGGGAAAGCACGGCGAGACGCGGGTCGTCGTCGGCCAGGCGCGGCGAACGGATCAGGCAGGCTTCGGAGTGCATGAGCGGTTCGCCGAACACGCGCAGGCCGGCGTTGCGCAGGGTGGTGCCGGTGGAGACCACGTCGGCGATGAGATCGGCCACGCCGAGCTGCACGGAGGATTCGACCGCGCCGTCCAGGTGGATGGTCTCGGCCTCGACGCCGTGCTCCACGAGGTAGTCGTGGACGAGCTTGTCGAACGTGGTGGCCACGCGCTTGCCCTGGATGTCCTCGAGCTTGGAGATCGGGGACTCGTTCGGTGCGGCGAAACGGAAGGTGGAGGCGCCGAAGCCCAGCGGCAGATGCTCGATGGCCTCCGTGCCGGAGTTCTTGAGCAAGTCCTCGCCAGTGATGCCGACGTCGATGGCGCCACGGCCCACGTACACGGCGATATCCAGCGGACGCAGGTAGAACAGCTCGATGTCGTTGTCCGGATCCTGGACGACGAGCTGGCGCGGGTTGGTGCGCAGACGGTAACCGGCTTCGGCCAGCATATTCCATGCGGGCTCGGAAAGCATGCCCTTGTTCGGTACGGCGATTCTCAGCATGAGTGCTCCTCTCCCCTGGTGGGAGTCTGGTTCGGCGCGAAATTGGTTGATGTGATGATAATGGCGGGGTGAGGTCGGACCGCGTCGGTCCTGTTGTCAGGCCTCACCCCGCCGGGCGCACTCACAGGTGCTTGTAGACGTCCTCAAGGGTCAGGCCGTGCTTGATCATCATGACCTGCACGTGGTAGATGAGCTGGCTCATCTCCTCGGCGGTGCGGTCGGCGCCCTCGTATTCGGCGGCCATCCAGGTCTCGGAGGCTTCCTCGACGATCTTCTTGCCGATGAAGTGGGTGCCCTTGTCCAGCTCGTCGACGGTCAGGGAGCCTTCGGGACGGGTCTGGGCCTTCTCGCTCAGTTCGGCGAACAGGGATTCAAACGTCTTCATGTTTTCGTGTTTCCTTGGGTTGTATGTGGTTTGCTCGCCGGCGAAGGCATCGCGGACCGCGTTCGGGTGCAGTGCGAATGGCGATCCCACACCGGCGAAGTGGCTCAGTCCTTGTATGCGGCCTCGGCCTTGGCGCGGATGTCGTCGATGGCCTGGGCCGGGCTCTCGGCACCGTAGACGGCGGAGCCAGCCACGAGCACGTCGGCGCCGGCCTCGGCCACGATGTGCGCGGTCTTGGGGCTCACGCCGCCATCGACCTGGATGCGGGTCTTGAGGCCGCGGCGGGTGATCTCGTCGCGCAGGCGACGAACCTTGGCCATCTGGTTGTCGAGGAACTTCTGGCCGCCGAAGCCGGGCTCGACGGTCATGACGAGGATCATGTCGAACTCGTCGAGGATGTCGAAGATTGGCTCGACCGGCTCGGCCGGGCGCACGGCGAAGCAGGCCTTGCAGCCCATGTCGCGCAGCTGGCGGGCAAGGCGCACCGGGGCGTGGGTGGCGCCCATGTGGAAGGAGACGGAGGCGGCGCCGAGCTTGGCGTATTCGGGGGCCCAACGGTCCGGATCCTCGATCATGAGGTGGACGTCCACGGGCAGGTCGGTGACCTGGCAGATGCGGCCCACGATCGGCTCGCCGAGGGTGAGGTTCGGCACGAAATGATGGTCCATCACATCGACGTGGACCAGATCGGCGTTGGAGATGGCCTTGAGGTCGCGCTCAAGGTTGCAGAAGTCGGCGGACAGGATGCTGGGGGCGATTGCAATGTTGCTCATAATTCCTTACCTTATCTTTCAAATCGGACTTGCACCGGGTTGGTGCCCGCGTTGCGAGTCGCCGTTAACGCTTCTTTTGCTTGTTCTTTTCTTCCTCGACGCTTTGGCGTTCGAGCTCCTCCGCGGTGACCTCCTGCAGCCTGCGCGCCTGGGCCTCCACGTCCGGCCCGTACTGGTAGAGCACCACGAAGAGGATGCAGCCGAGCACGAACACGATGATGGCGGTCCACACGTTGGTTCTCAGTCCCAGGATCACCGTGGAGTAGTTGATGCGCACGTTCTCGATCCAGGTGCGGCCCAGTCCGTACCACATCATGTACATGGCGAACTGCTGGCCGGCCTTGAGACGGTCGGCGAGCTTGCGGCCGAGCACGACGATCAGCGCGGCGCCGATGAGGTTCCAGATCATCTCGTACAGGAAGGTGGGGTGGAACAGGGTGGTGGTGTAGTCCGGGCACTGGGAGCCGTTGTAGCAGATCTCGGATTTGCCGATGGCGTCCGCGTCGTTGAGCTTCAAGCCCCAAGGCAGGTTGGTGGGCCAGCCGTAGAGCTCCTGGTTGAACCAGTTGCCGAGACGGCCGATGGCTTGGGCGACCAGCAGCGCGGGGGCGATGGAGTCGGCGAAGATACCGAACGGGTAGCGGCGGTGACGGCACCACAGGAAGGCGGTGAGCGCACCCACGGAGACGCCTCCGAAGATGGCCATGCCGCCCTCCCACACCTTGAGGATGTTCACCAAGTCGCCGGTGGGCGGGAAGTAGGCACTGGGCGTGGTGATGCAGTGGTAGAGGCGCGCGCCGACCAGCGCACAGGGCACGGTGACCAGCGTGGTGTCGAGGATCTGGTCGAAATTGCCCCCGTACCGCTTCCATCGCGTGGTGAGGATCCACACGGCCACGCAGATGCCGATCAGGATGCAGATGGCGTACATGTGGATGGTGAACGGGCCGACCTGGAATTTGGAGAAGGTCGGTGAGGGGATATAAGCCAGATTCATAATGCCTCGTGTCTGCTGGTGGTCATGCTCGTTGTGGTACGCCCACTACCCTACCGTGTCGCGCGCGGAATGGAAGCAGGCGCACCGGGCCTTGACCCGTCAGCGGGCGTTGTGGATGCCTTCGGCGAGTTCCTCGCTCTTGGCGGCCAGCAGCTTCAGGCCTTCGGCCGCGTCACGGGCGGTCTTGTTGTCGTCCGCGAGCAGGGTGTGCACGAGGGCGGAGCCCACGATCACGCCGTCCGCGTAGGAGCCGACCTTGGCGCCCTGCTCCGCGGTGGACACGCCGATGCCGACGCATACGTTCTTGGCGCCGGCCTTGCGGGTGCGCTCCACGAGCACTTCCGGGGAGGCGTCGATGGTCGAGCGCTCGCCGGTCACACCCATGCGGGCGGCGGCGTAGACGAAGCCGCGGGCGTTGCGGGCCACGGTCTCGAGGCGTTCGTCGGCGGAATCCGGGGAGACCAGGAAGATGCGGTCCAGGCCGTGACGGTCGGAGGCCTCGATCCATTCGCCGGCCTCGTCGGGAATGAGGTCCGGGGTGATGAGGCCCGCGCCGCCGGCGTTCTCGAAATCGGTGGCGAAGCGCTCGACGCCGTAATGGTAGATGAGGTTCCAGTAGCTCATGACCAGCGGTACACCGCCGGCGTTGGCCACGGTCTCGACGGCCTCGAACACGCGCTTGATGGTCTCGCCATTCTTGAGGGCGATGGACGAGGCGGCCTGGATCACCGGGCCGTCCATGACCGGATCGGAATACGGCAAACCGATTTCGACAGCATCGACGCCATGCTCGACCATGGTACGGAAGGCGCCGAGAGAGACTTCCGGATTCGGGAAGCCGTAGGGCAGGTAGCCGATGAAGGCCGGCTTGTTCTGGGCTTTGAACTTGGCGAACATCGCCTCGGTCTGGCTGGGCTTGTGGCTGATGCCCAGCGGCTGGCCGGAGGGCGTGGTTGCAGTGTTGGTCATATCAAAATCTCCTTTTGTCCCCTGGCTCCCCTCTTTGAGGGGAGCTGCCGGCGAAGTCGACTGAGGGGAGGTTCCACCTGTGGTTTTTTATTGCGGTGAGGTCACGCCACGGTGTTGCCGTGGGCTCCGGTCACGTCAAGCGCCTTGGCCTGATCGTCGGTGAGGTAGCCGAACCACTTGCCGGCGGTGGCCATGTCCTTGTCTCCTCGGCCGGAGATGTTGATGATCATCACGGCCTTGTCGTAACCCTTGGCCTTGAGGTCGGCGGCGGCCTTGTAGGCGCCGGCCACGGCATGCGAGCTTTCGATGGCGGGGATGATGCCCTCGGTCTGGCTCAGGTCGCGGAAGGCGTTCATGGCCTCTTCGTCGGTGGCCCAGGAGTAGTTCACACGGCCGATGTCCTTGAGCCATGCGTGCTCGGGGCCCACGGAGGCGTAGTCGAGGCCGGCGGAGATGGAGTAGGTGTCGAGCGTCTGGCCTTCGTCGGTCTCCAGCAGGTAGCTCTTGGCGCCCTGGAACATGCCGAGCTGGCCGGTGCCGGGGGCGAAGCGGATGGCGTGCTTGCCGGATTCGGGGCCGTTGCCGCCGGCCTCGTAGCCGTAGAGGTTCACACGGTCGTCATCCAGGAAGGCGTTCATCACGCCGATGGCGTTGGAGCCGCCGCCCACGCACGCGCACACCGCGTCCGGATGGTCGATGCCGTACCAGTCCTGGAGCTGTTCCTTGGCTTCCTCGCCGATGATCTTCTGGAAGTCGCGGACCATGGCGGGGAACGGGTGCGGGCCGGCCACCGTGCCGAGCAGGTAGTGGGTGTCCTTGACGTTGGTCACCCAGTCGCGCAGCGCCTCGTTGATGGCGTCCTTGAGGATCTTGTCGCCGAGGGTGACCTCGACCACCTCGGCACCGAGCATGCGCATGCGGGCCACGTTGAGGGCCTGACGGCGGGCGTCGATCTGGCCCATGTAGATGCGGCACTTGAGGCCCAACATGGCGCACACGGTGGCGGTGGCCACACCGTGCTGGCCGGCGCCGGTTTCGGCGATCACGCGGGTCTTGCCCATGCGCTTGACGAGCAGGGCCTGGCCGAGCGCGTTGTTGATCTTGTGGGCGCCGGTGTGGTTGAGGTCCTCGCGCTTGAGGAAGATACGGGCGTCAAGGCCGGTCTTGTCCTTGACGAGCTGGGCGAAGCGCGGCGCTTCGGTCAGCGGGCTTGGACGGCCCACGTAACGCTGCTGCAGGGTCATGAACTCCTTGTGGAATTCGGGGTCGGCCTTGGCATCGTTGTAGACGCGCTCCAGCTCGTCCAGTGCGGTGATCAGCGCCTCGGGCACGTAGCGGCCGCCGAACTGGCCCCAGTACGGTCCCTGATGTTCGCTCAGCGGGGTGGATTCGGATGCTTTCACTTGTGCTCCTGCCTTTACTAGTCGTTCCACTGCAAGTTCATGATCGTCGGCGGTGGCCACGCCTTCGCCGACCAGGACCGCGTCCGCTCCCGCACGGGCGTAATCCTCCACCTCAACCGCGCCGAATACGCCGGATTCCGCCACCTTGATGACGTCCTCGGGCAGGTCCGCGGCTAGTTCGTTGTATTTGTTGACGTCCACGCGCAGGTTCTTCAGGTTGCGCGCGTTGATGCCGATCACGCGGGCTCCGGCCTTGCGGGCGCGTTCGATCTCCTCGCGGGTGTGGGTCTCCACGAGCACGGTCATGCCGAGTTCGTGCGCGAGGTCGAGCAGGTGCTTGAGCCGGTCGTCGTCCAGCGCGGCCACGATGAGCAGCACCAGGTCGGCACCGTGGGCGCGCGCCTCGAAGATCTGGTAATCGGTGACGATGAAGTCCTTGCGCAGCACCGGGATATGCACGGCGGCGCGGACCTTGTCCAGATCGTCCAGGGAGCCCAGGAAGCGGCGGCCTTCGGTGAGCACGGAAATCGCGCTTGCACCGCCCTTCTCATACTCGCGGGCCAATGCGGCTGGGTCGGGGATATCGCTCAGGTGGCCCTTGGACGGGGAGGCGCGCTTGATTTCGGCAATCACGGGGATGCCGTCCGCGCGCTTAAGCCATCGCGTCGCGTCGATGGGAGCCAGGGCCGCCAGCGCGGCCTTCTTCACTTCCTCCAGCGACACGGTACGCTCGCGGGTCTGCTGGTCCTCCAGCGCGCCCGCCACCAGTTCGTCCAAAACCGACATGATCCTCCCTTTGTTGGTGGTCGATCATGCGACACTCTAGCCACAGCGAACCGCGCACGGACCGCCCGTTCTACATTCTGGGCGCAACAATCCGTGATATTCCACAGAGGTCAATGAGCGTCCATCATCGGCATGGCCGTTTTCGGCATGGTCGCCACGCATGATGGCGCTGGCCTTATATTCGTTGCGCTCGTAGTCCGTATAGTAGAGTTCCCAGTCGATGCCGGCACTGGTTTCGACCACGCAGAACACTGATGCGTCATTGATGATCAGCGACGCATACCCCGGTCCTATGTTGACGCCTGAATCCAAGCGGACCTGTTCGATGGGTACGTCCAGGCCATCGGCGCCTTCGACGAATGAGTCGCGTAGGTTCTGCTCTCGTTCGGGCACATCCCACGTATACGCCAGCACGGCCACCGGGGCGAGTGTCTGGCAGATTTGTTCACTGATCATGCCGTAGGTATATACGTCTGTCCCGCCGTCGCGGCCCGAACCGCCGACATTTCCCGAATCGCCGGAATCGCCGAAGAGACCGTCCAACGAGCCGTCCGGCGTCAGTTCGCGGTACGGCTCCTCGCCGCTGCCTTGCCAATACCGTTCCCAAGCATCCGTCCAGGCATCCTGTTCCGACGGCATGGCAGCATGCAATGTGCCGTCCGGTTGCGGCAGATGCACGATGGGCATGTATATCGGGAGCACTGATGCGCTGACCCGTATGCCCAATACGCTGAGGACGATAGTAAGTACGGCGATGACTACGCCGATTCCGGAAATGATCATCCGGTCCTTCCTGCGACTGTTCACGACTTCCCCCATCCGGTCGCCGCAAGACGGTCTGTCGTATGTGATTGACGATGCGGCACCTTTGCTGGTGCATCGCCGGTCGCTGTACGACAGTGTCCACCCTGCGATTGACAACGTTTGCCATCATCGTGGTTCATTCATGCATATATGCAAGGCCGACGATGATGCTTCACGTTGCTCATTTCCCCACAATCCAATGTACGGTAAGCTTGTCTGCGACTTGCCGAAGCCCAGTGAACTCTAGTGCGGGGTTGACATAATTCGTTTGCGGCGCAGCCTGGCATTCAAGCAGGGCCCACCGAGCCAGCCGCAAGGAACCATCGATGCCAACGATTGCACTATATGCGGAAGACGATGCTTCGAAAGAACGAACGCGCCGCTGAAACAGCCAAACAGAACGTTCGTAACGAGCAAGGTTCCGTAAACCGGAATTATCGCGGACTCGATGAGATTACCCTTCAGCCATCTTTATCTGCTTTGGCGAAGCAGATGGGTGTAAGGCACATCGACACAAGCCGCACGGCGTGTTGTTGTCCGCACTGTGGTTGGTAGCATGCCCGTGGTGATTCGCGTGATGGACGCAACGCAGGCGCACATCCACAATCATGCATCGACGAGAGACGGCAAGGAGCGGCATGGATAACGAACTGTTCGAGAAAGCACCCATCCCGAAGGCGTATTTCTCGTTGGCCATGCCGGTGGTGCTCAGCATGCTGGTCACGCTGGTTTACAACATGGTCGACACGTACTTCATCGCGCATACCGGGGACACGAACATGGTGGCCGGCGTCTCCCTGACCGCACCCGTATTCACCGTGATGATCGCGCTCGGCGACATCTTCGGTCTCGGCGGCGCCTCCGTCATCTCGCGACTGTTCGGGCAACACAAATACGCGGACGGCAAACGACTGAGCGTGTTCTGCTTCTATGCGGCCATGGTCACGGGCCTGCTCATCGTAGTCTTTGGCCTATTGTTCCGACCGCAGATGCTCACACTGCTTGGCGCGGACGACAACACATGGCGGCATGCGTCCGACTTCTACACGCTGATCATCATCGGTTCGCCGTTCATCATCGTCTCCATGACGCCGACCAACCTGCTGCGTACGGAAGGCCACGCCGTGCAATCCATGATCGGCTCGATCGCCGGCACGGCGGTCAACATCGTGCTCAATCCGCTGTTCATCCACGTGTTCGGCTGGGGTGCGGCCGGATCGGCCGGCGCGACCGTGATCGCCAACATCTGCACCGACGTGTACTACATCTGGTTCCTCGTCTCGCGCAGCCAGAACCTGTCCATCAATCCGCGGCTCATCCTCTCCCGCATCGGCGCCGCGATCGACATCGGCGGCCATGAGATCCGCGAGATCCTCGCCATCGGCATCCCCGCAGCCATCACGAACCTGACGCAAAGCGTGGGCATCGTCATGGTCAACCTGTTCCTGCTCCCCTACGGCACCGACACGGTGGCCGCGATGGGCATCGCGCTCAAGATCATCCTGATCGCCGTGCTCATCTTCGCTGGGTTCGCGTTCGGCGCGCAGCCGCTCATCGGCTATAACTACGGCGCCCGCGACATGCCGCGCCTGCGCGCGATCATGCGGTTCTCATATGCGTTCCTGTGCTTGTTCGCGCTCGGTATGACCCTGGTGCTGAGCCTTGCCGACCGTGTGCTGATGCGCTTCTTCATCGCCGACGAGACGATCGTGGCACTGGGTGCCGGCATGTTGCGCGTGCAGTTGCTGAGCCTGGTGTGCGTGGCGGTGGTGATGGTCACGACCTGCACGTTCCAATCGGCAGGCAAGGCGCTCGGCGCGTTCGTGCTGTCCATCAGCCGTCAGGGCGTGATGCTCGCCGTCACGTTGTTCGCCGGTTCGCGTCTGTTTGGCTACGCGGGCGTGATCGCCGCGCAGGCCATGGCGGATTTGCTCACCGCCGTGCTCGCGCTCATCCTGTTCGCCGTCATGCTGCCTGAGCTGCGTGGCCGGTCCCGATAATGGCGTCATGCCAGCTTTCGTGCCGTTCTGATGTGCGGAAGCCGGGCCGATCCGCACACTAGAGCACGTCAGAACAGGTAATCGGAGTGGAATCGAGGCAATGGTTGAATCAGCCTGCGACCGTCGTCCGACGAATCAAACGCGGCGACTTCATGGAATGCAAGGCCGCGGGATAGGGCGATGCCACCTTCCTGCATATTCGACAGCAACAACTTGCCGTCGACCGACCGGTCGAGCCAAGCGCCGGTCATGTCGCGTGGCACGAGCAGCGGCATACGGTCATGGACCGTGGCCGGGCCGTCCACGGCCTGACAGGTGAGTATCGTCGCGGTCAGCAGCCACGGGGATTGGCCTGCACGCCACCAGGAGAACAGTCCGGCCAACGGCAACGGGGCGTCATCCGGCGCATGGAAGTAATACGGTCGGCGGCCGCGAAATTCGTAGTATCCGGAAGCGGGGATGACCGCGCGCATGGACTTGGCCGAGTCGGCGAACGTGGGTTTGACGCACGCCGATTCGATGCGCGCATTGTATGTGGGATACGACAGGTCTTTGGTGGTGCCCCACGCCGGAATCAGCGACCAGTACGCGCCGGCCAGGTGACGCCGCCCATCCTTCCCCTGCGCCACGATGCCGATGGTCTGCTTGGGTTGGAAATTGTACGAGGGCTGCGGAAGCGTGGCGGGATCCGTCTGATCTTTTTCCACGTCGAATTGCTCCGCGATCGCATCCCAATCCAAATCAGCGGCAAAACACCTGCACATGGCGTTCAGCGTACCATTCCGTAATGCTCCACTGTGTCAGTCCGACTGATTCAGTCCAGTCGGTTCGCGTCGATGACACGGTCGTCAAGGAACCAGTAGTCGTGCGGGTCGCCGCGCAACGCGCTGAACGGTACGGGCTCCACGCCTGCGGCGGCGGCCTTGTCAAGCAGATAGCGACGCACGATCCATGGATATTCCAGCACGCCGGACTTGAGTTCGATGATGCGCTCGACGGTCGCGCCGGAAACCCCGAAATCCTCTCCGATCTGGTCTGCGGTCAATCCCAGCAGAGCCATGTTCTCATGAAACTCGCGGATGGTCGATGTGCGCTGTTCGGTCGTCAAAGACATGCTTTACTCCCCTAGCTATCAGTGTAAAATCCATGTCCAATCTAGTCCCGAATCATGCCGCATACTACGCATATTGGCTCATAGACGTCTCACATGAGATGTGGTTATAGGCAGTGCGGCCTGACTGTGATGCCGAATCCGTCTGGCACCCTGCCTGCTATGACTGTTTGCGGGAGCGCCTGTTGGCAACTTCTGCAAACAGAACGCCAATCAGGATGATTGCGGCCAACGCCCAGGCCACGTACTGCAACGGCCTGATTGGAAACACCATGGCGACGATGAACAGGCAGCCCCATAGGTTGATGCCGAGAATGGCCAGCAGCTGCTCGCACAAACGGTCGGGCCGACGCAGCCGTTCATCGGACAGCGGATGGGCCGCCTCCCACCTGCGGCAAATGAAACCTCGTATCGCATACGCGAGGTCCGCCAGCAATGCGAGACCGGCGGGCAGCATGATCGTCCAAAACGGTCTGCCCTGCCCACCGTATCGAATGACGCCGCATGCGATGGCCGTGATGGAGCACACTGCCAGAGTGAACGAGATGCCGAACGAGCTCAGTTGCCGCTCGCTGAACACCACACGGTGAGAGGTCTTCGAAACGTTGTTTCCATCCATGATCATCCGCCTCTTTCATCGCGGCACGCATATATCACCACTATCATGACGCGCCACATTCGGTTCGACAACTTGATGTCAAGCGATTGCATGACAGTTGCTTAGCAACCGCATCTTTAGAGGGTTGGTTATCGGAGATAGGCGATGGTTGCATACGCATTATGTGATGATATTGGTTTGCGTTCAATGGACGGATACGACTCCAAGAACCACGCCTGTGGCATCCCTGATTCAGGGACTCTGTTCTAATTGCCATTTCAGAGCATGTGAGTGGCGACGTAAAGAGTTCACATGAATGTCGATACTCGGAAAATGAATATCGACAATGGAGAACCGCCGTTGGTTTCCCTACTATCAATAGTTAATCATTTCGAGTTCCAGCCCCATGTCTTCGGTTTGGGTGCGGCCGGTCTCGATGAAGCCGATGTGCAGTGGCTCAGTCATTTTGCCAATTATGGGTCGCTTGCATGGCGGCGACGCCGAACACGGACTGCACACAGAACAGTCCTGTGAGGAACACCAACACGGCGGGACGGTATGTGCGGTAGAAATCAACCATGTCCGGTTGTGCGTATGGCATAGCGATGGTGTACGCACAACCAGCAAGCAGAGCAACGAGCAACGAACCGATCAGCAGTGTGATGACGGCGAAACGCAGTCTTCGCCGGTCTTCGCACGCATGCGCAAGCCAGCGAAACGCCAGCGTGATGCAAATGCTGACCAGCAGATAGCACAGTAGCCCGTATGTGGGTAGCATGTCGATGATAAGCAGATACTTCATGGGAGATCCTTTCAGATCAGGCATTCGAAGAAAAGCCATTCCGAGGAATCAGCATCACGGATGATGATCAGCGTGCCGCTCTCGTTGTCTATCTTCCTATGCGGCTGCTTGTACAGATCATCAAGTTGTGTTCCCAGATCCAATTGCAGAGTCGAATTCGCTTCCTTGACCATACGTCTGCTTTCCTGTGACAGTCGATTGCTGGAGTACTCCTTGCCATCCAGAATGGTGCCGTTAACTTTTTCCGGGTCGGCGGTGATCTTCACGTACCTGTACCCGTCTCCGTGGAAACTCTCCTTCTTCCTTACTGACGGTTGCCCTCGTGTCCTTGGGGAATGAGATCGAGAACCTCTGCGACAAATTCTGAACCGTACTATAGCTTTGGTATCGCGTCCATCCGAACCACAATCCCGCCACCACCAATGCCGTGACGACCACAATAGCGATGATCGTTCCGGCACGGCCGTCATCTTTCCATACGCGGTTTCCCATCCGTGGCCTCCCATCCTTCGTCGTGTACCAACAAATCTCATTATTTCCATTGAATCCACGCACGCTCCGCATCCGCAACGTCATGTCAAGCAAACGCATGACACCGTTTCATACCGGGGAGCCAATGGCCGTCGGCGGTACAGTGGGTGTCATGGGACTTGGAAACGAGCCGGAGACGGCGAATGTGATCCGCATCGGCGTGTTGGATAATGATCCGTTCGCGTTGGATGCGATGTGCGCGATGATCGCGGCCATGTCCCGGGATTTCCACGTCGTGTGGAGCACGGGGTCGCCGGCGGTGGCGATCGAGCACTGCCACAACGCGCATACACGGCCGGACGTGTTCGTATTGGACATGGCGTTGGGCGGCATCACGGGCGCGGACGTGTGCCGGCGCATCCGGCGCAGGACGGGCGAGGTGGGTGTCATCTGCGTCACCTCGTATTCGACGGACGTCTACCGGGCGGAGGCGATCAAAGCCGGCGCGCAGGGACTGCTCGCCAAGGAACGACTCAAGACCGGCATCGCCGACGCCGTGCGACGGGCGGCGCATGGTCTGCCGACCGCTGCTCAGGCCGAGGCGGGCTTCCATGACGCGGCATCGGCGTATGCGTTGCTGTCCGGTACGGTGCCGGTGAAGATGTCCGAGGACATGAAGGACTCATTGTCCGCGCGCGAGAAGGACATCCTGCGCCTGTACGCGCAGCATCTCACCACCGACGAGATCGCACAGCGGTTGGGTATTGCCAAGGGCAGTGTGTTCACGTACGTGCATCGCGCGGCCGACAAGCTCGGTGTGACCAGCCGCAGGGAGGTGCTGGAGGCATGCGCCAGATACGATCTGCTGTAAGCCGGCTTATCGGACGAATCGGTCCAAGCAGCGATCATCCGGTCATTGCGGCGGCATGCGTGCTGTTGGCTGCCGCCCTCATCGCGGAATACATGGCCCGGGCCGCGACGGATGCCTCCTCAACAGTGAGCGTGCAGCATCTTGCGCTGGTTCTGGTGATGCTCGTCGGTCTGGTCGGCGGCATGTTCCGCCCGCAATGGTTTCTATGGGCGGCACTCGTGGCCGGGGAGATCCTGCTGGTAATGACACTCATGATCACTCCATTGGCCATCAGCATTATCTGTACGGGATTCCTTGCCTATCTCAACACATGGTCTGGCGTAATCGCCACCGGCATGCTGCTCGTGTTGCTGGTCGCTCCCGCACCACCTAGTAGCAACCGTCTGCTGATGGCTACGTTGATGCATATCGCGCTTTATTGTTTCCCGCTAGTGACCGGCCTGTTGCTGCACATGATGAGGCAGCGTGATCATGACTCTTATATGCTGCGTCGCCAGCAGGAACACGAGGACACAGCCCGCAATTTGCATGACACCATCAGCAACGACCTTGCCTACCTCATCCTACGCATCGACCACGCCGAGACCAGCGGCATGCCCGCCGGCGAACAGGAATACCGGCAACAGCTCCGGGAACTACGCGACGCGGCCGATCGCGCCATGACCCACACGCACGCGGTCATCGAGTCGCTGGAAGAGTATCCGATTCAGCAGCCAGAATCGATGGGAGCACGAGGCGAAGCATCAACGCCGATCCCGAACAGCGATCCCGTTACCGTACAACAGGCAGAGCTGCAATCCCTAATCGACGACGAGGAGACGAAACTCGAATCGCTCGGTTTCACCGGCGATAATCTGCTCGGCGAGTTCCATCATCCGCTCTCCCCCGGCATGATGCGACTGCTCATAGGATTGCTGACGGAACTGTACGCGAACATCGCCAAGCACGCCGACCCGGCCGAATGGTACGCCGTCTCCATTAGCTTCGACGCTAAGGAGACCCGCATCTCCGTCAGCGACACCATCACTGAACACGACGGAAAGCTCGGATTGGGCAGCGGCCTCGACCGTTACCGCGCCATCATCGAAACAGCCGGCGGCAGCTTCACCATCCACACGGAACAGCGGCACTGGCAGCTGGATGCCGCCTTCCCAAACAAATCGGGCAACGGACTACACCAGTAGAACGCCGAATGCCTCCTGCCGAACCTGTCACTTGTCGAAATGGCAGTTACCGAAGAAACTGCGCCATGCCTGGACGAAACCATTCCAATTGCGGCGTATGTACAACTGAATCTTCCGTGTCGTCTTGGCATCCAACGTGGTCGAGTCCACGACTACATCCCCGTCAGCGGTCAGCACGAACTTGGCAAGCCGATACGAGTTGTTACGTTTGATATGAAAATGCACGCCGTGACCGCCGTCATTGCTGGTCACATAAAACTCGTATCCGGCGACGTCTTCAAACCAGATCTCAGGCATATTCGCGATCCACTTCGCGCGCATCCTCCACGAACGGATAGGAACGCTTGAAGTAGCCTTCCACCAGTGGAAGCGATTCGGACGGGAACGTGTTGCTGCGCACCGTGCCATCATTGTTGAACACGATTTTGAACCCGGTCGCCGGCTCGGTGACCGTAACCGTTCTCGCCGTGTATCCCAGTCGAAGACCGTTGGCCTCCAACAGGTTGTTCATGCCGATCCTCGCCATGACAGCCTCCAATCCATGATTCCCCCTACGAAGTATTACACGTCCTATTGTATGCGGTTTCCCTCACGAAGCATGGCCCGAACCCTTTGCTCGTATCCATCAGGATCGAAGACCGCCTCCAGCTGCGCACTCTCTAATTGCGTACAACTCAAGGCAATATTCAGCTTCCTTGGAAACGTTTGTCTGAGTGAAAACGAACATGGCGCGGTTGCGGCTTTGCTCCTCATGGGAGATCAGCTGATGTCATTCAGCTAATCCAGTGTTGAACGTACGCGACGATACCTAGGAATGCGCCCGCGCCCACTCCAAGGAAGACGGGTCCCCATCCCTTCAGCCAATCCGCGAAACGGTTGGACGAGGATCTCGCACAGTCATCCGTCACAGGTTTTATTCCAATTGAGTCCTTCTGCTGGTTCATGGTTTCTCCCCTGTCTTCCGCAACAGATTTTGATGATGACCGAAATCACCACATACAGCACGCATACCAGCGCCAGCACGACACTGGCAATCGATGTTCTTTCGCTCATTCCGACTCCGATCGGCGTCAGTCTTACCAGTCCGGGCTACAGGAGCGCAATCACCAGAGCGACAGCAGCCAAACCTGCCGCTACGCCAATCCCTATGGCAAGGAAGGAGTTCGATTTCGCGCCGCCTTTCAGAGCTGTGAGTAGAGCCATGACCAGCAGTAGCACTCCGACGGCTCGACAGAGCAGACCCAAGACGTCTCCCGGGATCGCAAATGCGAGAGCCTGCAATGCTATGGATGTGCACACCAGGATCACGACCAGTCGTCTGACGCCGCCGTTTTGTACCGACGTGCTATGAGTTGACTGTTCCATTGAGATCACTTCCCTTCCCTGGGATTCGTTTTCATCGCTATATCTATTCAATCCGGGAACGGCTGACGGTGCAACATCATGTCAAGCAATCGCATGACAGGAGTCGTCAGCCAAGGCCTGCATCCGCCAAGTCCACCGGCAGTCGACCGCGTATTGCGCTCAATATCGGGCTCAACGCAAGTCGGACATACGTTTTCGTTCGCAGCTATGGTGCCACCGGTACAACGAGGATGCTGTCGCTGCTGCGGTTGGTCGGAATAAGCGCGGGTGTGGTCGACACCTTGCCGGTAGTCGTGTCGGCGTCCGCGATGATGCCGACTTGCTTCACTCCACGTGCCGGGACCTTCACGGCCGGGTTCAAGGACTCTCGGACCAGCATGACGATCCGCGTGTCCACGACGATGGCCTGCGAAACATACGGTGATGACCCCGTGGGCATGGAGATGCACTGATTACCGATAGCGAACGGCTGCTCGATGACGGGGCAGATTTGCCGTGTTCCTACGGCCCATGGCTTTCCCGCAACGATCACAAGCGTCTGGAAGTCCGAGGAGACCGTGGTGCTGTCCGTCCGTTCCAAGGTGTTCGCATCGAACATGTCGATTTGCCGGGGAGTCCCGTTCATGTCCGTGCCGGCCACCAGCACGTGATTGTTCCACACGACCGGTCGCAGGTACAGCAGAGCGTCGTCGGTCACCTGTTCCTTGACCGAACGGTCGGATAACCCGTAGCGGATGATCTTGCCCTGGTATCGGTTGGAACTCAACGTGAGCTCATGGCCGGTGATGAACAGGTGCCGCCCGTCGGATGCCTGGCCTTCGGTGTAGATCTTCAGTATTTTCCGCTCAGTGACTTTGCCCGCACCGTCCTGGACGACCAGCAGGTTGAGGTACGAGTCGTCTTCCGGAGAATCGTTGCCGTTCATCACCGCCACGACCCCGTCACCATACGGTCCGATGGACATGACGCCGGAATAGTTCGGATTATCCAATAGATGGAACGATTGCATCGCGCCATCCTTGTCGATGATGAGATGCATGTTTGAGCGTTGACCTCCGGCGATGAACTTGCCGTTCTCATACGAGTATACGGACACGTCCTGCAATTCGGGGACCCGTTCATCCGCAATAATGCCGCCCTTGCGGTCAATGGTCAGCACGCCACCCTTGTTCGATTCCAACATGGCCGAATAGATGATCCGATAGGCTGCCGGCTCGCTCGAGCGCTCATAATGCGGGACGGCAACGTACCAGACGATGAGCGAGGCGGCCACTATGATCGCGGCCGATACCGCGGCGACTATGGCAATCGCCGTCTTGTGATAGCGCCGCATCTTCTTCGTTGTGCCTTTCCTGTGTTTTCCGAATCGATCATCGATCCGAACCGATACCGTCAGCATACGGATAATTCCACATCCGCTTGCCACGCTGTCATCACTCACATGACAGGCACACAAACCGGCTATGCAGGATAAGGACCCCCAACTTACGGAACCTGACTATATGCGATGTCCCTGCTCACAGGCTTAATCCGCCCGATTCTTCTTTCTTTTTGCGAGAAGTATTCGGGCGGCCCGGACCGATAGGATTGCCAGAACGAGTGGAACGACCACCCATTTAGGGAATTGCATCGCGTTGAAAACCAATGCCAGCACAAAAATCAACACGTACGTCAAAAGTTCCCACCATTTTAGAGGCAAACGATACGATACGTTCCCCTCACGTTCTTGCGCCGATGTTTCATTAACGGACTTTCCCATTGCGATCGATTCCCTTCCGCGAGATTCGTTTTCGTTGCCATATCTTTTCAATCCGAGAACGGCCGACAGCACAACATCATGTCAAGCGATCGCATGACAGGAATCTTCGTAGCCATAAACAGATTCCTTCTGCATGGTTTTAGATGTCCCTTTGCGTCTGTGCCGCGCATGCGGTGATGGCCGCGATGATGACGTATGCCAATGCGATCAGTCCGCTCAGCGTCGGATTCATGCCGGGAGACTGGTCCAGTATGGCGGTGCCGGCGATGGAAGGCAGCCACTCGTGCAATGTCTGAGGGGCTGGCAGGTTCGCTGCGATGATGGGCAGCAGATAGTACAAGGCGATGTAGGCGATCGCGCCCTTGCCGGTCGAATTGAAGGCCACGCACAGTGAGGCGGCGACAAGCATGCGCCCTGTAAGTATCAGCGCCACGGGGAGGCAGAGGAGCAACGATGCGGACAGCGGTGCGGGCCATGCCTGCGCCGGTACGACGGAGCCGAGGATGAGACGGGAAGCGCCGGTCGCGGCAAGCCCTCCGACTATAGATGCAAGGAAACCGGCGGCGACGATGCCGGCACACAGGGTCAGGAACAGTCGCGTCCGTTTCGGCTCGATCAGGAACAATGGCATGGCCGTGGCCGTGTCGGTCAGGACGCGGACGGATAGCAGCGCCGCGATGATCGCCACGGGTTCGCTCATGGGCATGACCGCCCCGGCGATGCTTGGTCCCAATCCCGTGAGCGTGGCAAGGCCATCGAGTC
This sequence comes from Bifidobacterium sp. SO4, assembly GCF_018555355.1. Taxonomy (NCBI): domain Bacteria; kingdom Bacillati; phylum Actinomycetota; class Actinomycetes; order Bifidobacteriales; family Bifidobacteriaceae; genus Bifidobacterium; species Bifidobacterium sp. SO4. The sequence goes on along the minus strand of NZ_JAFEJP010000003.1, from coordinate 45,864 downwards.
TGGCATCGGAGGAGAACATGAGCCGGACGGAGGCGCTGGTCAGTGCGGCGAACGCGGTGAACGCTACCGGCAGTCCGGTCCATGCCATGAGCGGCGCGGGGCGGCATACCACGTAACGCATAAGCAGCATCAAGCGTCGCAAACACTGTCCGTACCCGTTCATGATGTGCCTTCCTTTTCCGAAGACCGGCGAATCATGCCAATCATCACATCGCGCAGCGTCGGCTCGACGTGGTCGAGTCGAACCAGTGGAACATCGCGTCTGGCCGAGACGGAGAACACATCGGCCGCATCCATCCGTCGGGCCAGGTACAGGCCGTTCTCCACGGAACGAATGTCGGCTCCCATCGCGGTCAGATCATCCAGCACCAGGGCTTTTCCGGTTTCGTCCACATCGGGAGCGAACCGGAATACGGTTCCCGACTCGACACCACCGGTGGCAATGACCTGTGCGAGCGGACCGTAGGCCATCTGCCTGCCGTGCATGATGATCAGCACGTGAGTGGCTATGCGTTGCAGTTCGTCGATCTCATGGGCGGCCAGAATAACGGTCTTGCCGGCAGCGGCCCATTGTTGCAGCAAATCGTGCAGCCACAGCCTGCCGGCGATGTCCAGTCCGTTGAACGGCTCGTCCAACACGATGATCGGCGCGTCGGCGAGCATCGCCCCAGCCACGCCCAACCGTTGGCGCATCCCCGTGGAATACCCCTTGATCCGGGCCTTCGGCCAGCGATCCAATCCGCAATCGTGCATCACGCGGCGCACACGACGACGCGCGTCGGGCAATCCCATCATGCCGGCCATGAACGTCAGATACTCGCCGCCCGTCATCGACTCGTCACCCAGACGCCCGCCCAGAAACACGCCCACATGCAATCCGGGCTGTTCCAGCAGCCGGTACGGGCGTCCCATAATCAACGCTCGGCCCTGACTGGGAGCGGACAGACCGAGCACCATGCGCAGCGTGGTGGACTTGCCCGCCCCATTCGACCCGGCCACCGCCAGCACCTGACCCGGCCAAGCCTCGAAATCGATCGGACCTACCGTCGGACCGGACGCATACCGCTTGACCAAACCACGGGCCTCGACCGCGGCGTTCATGAGAAAACCTCGTCGTGACGAACCGTCGGCTCCGAATCTTGCACATCCGCCTCGTCGTCGACCGTCCCATCGTCGTCAACGGTATCCGGTTCCGCCGGCTTCTCCTCCAAACGGACAACCCCCTTACGCTGGTCCAGCACCTCATGCACCAGATAAACCACGAACGGCACATACAACAGACTGCACACCATCGTCACGATCATCCACGAGAACTGGCGACGAGCCCACTGCCGATACGCCGACACCAGCCAAGCCGCCGAACACGACCACTGGAACACCGTAACCTGCACGGCGGCGGGCGGCGCGGACGGGACCCCGGCCAACAGATTCGAGAACACCTCCCGCGCATACCCGCCATACGAAGGCAACGCCACGACCTCCGCGACTCCCAGCCATGCGATCAGCACTCCGGCCAACACCAGATACCACCAGTGCAACGTCGCCCGCCGACCATTGGCGATACGCCACTTGACGCCCTCGAACCAGACCGAAAGCCTGACCGATATCGTGCGACCATCCATGACGAATCCCCTTCGACAATCACTGTGATACATCGATATATAACGTCGTCATGCAGGACGGGACAACATGCTGTCAAGCAATCGCATGACAGTGGCCCCGAACGTTACTGTTCCATCATCAAGACCGCCGACGGCACATCACAGTTGGATGGTCCAGTCGCATGATTCGGCCACATGGTCGGAGTGGGTGGCGATGATGACGACGCCGCCGTGCTCAGCCATGTCGCGCAGGGTGTGGATGACCATGTCGGCGTTGTCGTGGTCGAGGGCGCCTGTCGGCTCGTCGGCGAGTATTATCGCTGGGTTTTTCACGATAAGGCGTGCCAGCGCCACTCTTTGCTGCTCGCCTCCGGAAAGCTGGTAGACCGGCTCCTTTTCACGATCGACCAGGCCGACTTGCTGCAGGGCTTGGGATATGGCGGTTCTCCTTGCTTGTGCCGAACGGTGAAGCAGGGCGACGTTCAGGTTCTCCTCGATGGTGGCGTTGTCGATGAGCGCGTAATCCTGGAATAGATAGCCGAGCGTCTTTTCCCGGAACAGGCGCGTGGCGCAGGAACGGTATCGGGTGATATCTCGCCCGTTGACCTCGATAACGCCGCTGTCCGGTTTCTCCAGTAGTCCAATGCAGTTCAGCAGGGTGCTTTTCCCTGATCCCGATGGCCCGGTGAGGGCAATCATCTGCCTCGGACGGACCGAGAACGTGAGATCCTTCCACAGCAGGTGGCTGCCGAAGGATTTGGAGAGATCCCTGATGTCGAGCCGCGTTGTGGACGGCGTGTGATCGGATGGTGCGGTGGTCATCGGTTACTCCTCCCGGGTGTGGGCCTGGACGTTTCTGCGCACGTATATGGCGGTGGACAGCATGCAGACCGCGAAACTCGTCACGGCGATGAGCATGGCAAGGAGCGGCTGGTATCCGTCGAGCAGCGACGGATTGTTCTGGGCGTATGAGACTACGGTCCGCCCGGCGGCCCGAACGGCCTGCGCCGCGAACCATATGCACGGGGCGGCCATCAGCGCCGATTCGACCATGACCAGACTCAGATGGGTTCTCACGAAAGACCATCCGTGAATGTAACGGGCGAAGATGGTCTGGGCACGTTCACGGACCCTGATCTGGGCGATGGCCACGGCCGAGGCGATAAGGACGATGACGGACATCGCGACGTTGTATACGTGGACGATCAGGTCCGACCTGAGCTGCGCGTAATGCGCTGCGGCGCTTTGCCCGGCATCGTTTACGGCGAAGATGAAGTCCTTCAAGCCGGCCTGTCGCGAGGAGACAAGCGCGTATCGTGTGCTTTCCAGCAGCGCGTCGCCCTGGCTGGCATACGCGGCGTAATCGTCGGCGGACAACAGTCCGCTATCATTGTCGGCCACGACGATCAGCGCGTCGTCGAACAGGGCCGGGGTGTCGGGCAGGGCGGACCCGTAGCCGAACAGCTGCTGGCCCCTGTCGCCGCGCACGTAATCGATCTCGGGGACGGCGATGCCGCGGGCGGATGTCCGGGATTGCACCCAGCTGCCGATCGCATTCTCGTATGTTTTCGTGGTCGCCGCATCCGCGGCATACGGTATCACCACCGTGACACCGTCGCCGCCGGCCGTCAGGCGATGCCCGTCATCGTCTTTGACCGTCTGGTGCCGCAGATAGTTGCCGTTGACCAGCAGCACCGTGCCTGATACCGTTTGCCCGTCGTCCGCCGGGGACGACATGAACCGAAGGTCGTCTTCATGGGCTAGGACCATCCGTCCTTCGTTCTCGGCCCGTTCCAGCCATTCACCGGTTTTGCGACTGTATTCGTCCTGTTCCTCCGGTGACATGTTCGGATTGAGATGCACCTGTGCCACCCCGCCGGCGTCCCGCCATGCCTCCTGGGCCTGCTGCTGGTTGTGCAGGTCGCCCAGAGCCGTGAAGAGAAGGGTCACCGCCCATATGGTGATGAACACGGCCGGCACGCGGACGCAATACACCATGATGGAAGGCAATCTGCAGGGCAGTCGCCCCTTGACCGCGGACAGCAACGGCTCCGCGGATGCGATCGCGAACCCCACGCCATAGGCGGCCGTCATGACCACACATACGGCCAGGAAGATCACGGCCGACAGCATACCGAACAAACTCCACTGAGCCCCGTGGTTGTACGCCATCACCGGCCCGCATACGACGGTGGCCACGACGCACATTCCCAGCAGGCAGGCGGCCGCATTGGCCTTGACATCCCACCCCATCAACACCAGCGGACCCGCCCCGTGGAGCCTCTGTACGGCGTATCCCTTCGCGTTCATCAAGGCGAAACCGCCCGCGAGCGTCGCGCACAGCAGCAGCGCGACGACCAAACTCACCCCGACAGGCCTGCCGATGACCCATTGCGCATACGAGCCAAGGAAGCTCGTCTTGACCAGGACGTTGTACCCCTGATCTCGCAGTTCACGCTGCATGTCTACCGCCGACGTGGCCGACCCGTCGAACACGTAGTACGTGCCACGGGGATCGGAGCCGGCCAAGTCGCCCATCCGGCCAACCGTGGTCCGCATCGAGGTGTTGAACGACGGATAACCATGATTGATCCACGACGCGGCCCCGCCGGCAGGATTGCCCACGGCGACATATACATGCCTGACCCCGCCGGGGTCCTGCACATCGGCGACATTCTTGACGATATTGACCCTGTTCGCCTGCGCCACCTCGGATATCACGTCGATCGTCTCCTCGCTCCTGACCCGAGGGGACGAACCAGACACCTGCACGGTGGCCCGCACCGCAAGAGGCGCCGACAAATCCAACGCATTCAGAATCAGAAACGATCCCAGAACCGCGACGAAAGCCGCGATCCACAACGCAAGACGAATGGAACCACTCCGCATAGCCCCTCCCTCTTTCTAGAAACGTTTGGATAAGACGAATCCCCTTCGACAATCATGTGATAAGTCGATATGTCGATATATAGCGTCGTCATGCAGGTCGGGACAACATCATGTCAAGCAATCGCATGACAGTGACTTCGGCGATGGCTCTTGGCCCGTCCAGTCTCTCCCATTCAGCGTTGCTCCTTAACAGATGCCTTCATGGTTCCTGTTCCGCGAGAACCGGTCATCGATGGTAGGTGATGGCTGCGTTCGCATCACGTTTGATGATCCCGGTTTGCGTCCATTGGTCGGCTGTGGAGCCGAGGAATTTGTCGTAGTTGCGCGTTGTGGACCAGGACAGGAGCGTGAACCGGTTCGCACTGAGATCGGCGACGGTTTTCAGTTGCGCGGCGGAATCATGCAGCGGCGCGTATCCGCCGCGATCGGGAACGTCGCCCGGTTCCAGGAAGTAGTAGTACGGGCAGTCGCGGTAGTACCAGTATGCGTCGATGTACGTGTACTCGTCCTGCGCGACGACCGGCTGCGCGGCCGAGCAGACAACCTGTTGGCTGAGCTCGGCCGATCCGGGCGTATCGTTGCGGTCGAAGCTATGGTTGCCGCGCACGTCGTACACAATCGTTCCGGCAATCAGCGTCGCAAGGACCACGACGTAGACGAGTACCGCGCGACGACCGCGCAATCGATATGCGATGACGCACGCCAGCGCGAGCGTGGCATAGAAGAACGGCGCGACCACGCTCAGATAGCGCACGGAGAACATGCCGTATCCGCCGCTGAATAATTCCTTTACGGCAGACCATGCCATCAGCGATGCCGTCGGCACGGCGAACAGCATGATGATCAGCCCCGTGGCTTCGGCGGACTGCTGCGATGCCGTCGTGCTAACCGGCTGTTGCTCGCGCCAATGTTCCGCAATGAGTATGCCGACGATCAACGTCATCGTGGCCGCAACCAGCAACGAGACAATCGACGGCAGCTCCGTTTCCGTCATGCCGAGCAGCATGATGTCGAATGTGTTGGCCACGCCGGACATGTTCGCGCGTCGACGGACCGGAGGCAGTACGGAACTTCCGCCGAGCTGGCCCAGCAACGCCGGCATCCACGGCAGGAACAGTATGACCGACGTAGCATAGGCGAACAGCCATCGCCATGCGGACAGTTGTTGCATGCGCCATGAGCGCGCGGTGAGCCAGATCGCGTGCGTCAGCCATACGAATGCGGTCAGATACAACGTCAGCATGCCGAGCGTGACGGTCACGGCGTACGCGCACCACCATGCGATGCGACGACGTCGATCATGTGATCGGCAACAGTCGCCTTGTCGATTACCCACGTCAATCTCGGCCGCATCCGAAACGCGATGCTGACGGTCGCGCTGCCCGATCAACCCGACCGCGTGCAACAGCATCGCCGTGCCACCCACGGCCAGCAGCATCGCAGGCGAGTACATACGCAGTTCATAGCCGTAGCGCAGCATGAATCCGCCGCACACCAGCATCAGCATGCACGCCACTGCGACGCGGTCGCCGAACAGGTCACGCATCAACATGATCAGCACGAACACGGCAAAGCCGAGACATACGCAGTTCGGCAGTCGCAGCAATGCAACATTGTCGCCGGCGACGGGCATCCAAGTCTTGAGCAGCAGATAGTACAGCGGCGGATGCGCGTCGACGGCGGTGAGCGCGACCAGCTCCGATACCGGTCGACTCGCCAATATCAGCGAATACTGCTCGTCGAACCACAATGATTGGCTGCGGCCCATCAGCCAGCTCAACACGGTCGTCGCCAGCGCGCAGCAGGCGGCCTGTGCGGGAATCGAGCGGCGGATGGCGGATGCGATCCAACTGGCACGGCCATCGTCGGTGCTTTCACAGGCATGTCCGGTGTCCGGAGTGACGGCTTCGTTCTTCATCGTCGTCATGACGGCATCTTCCTGTCATGTGCCGGACGGTCGAAACAGGTATTACTGGCATTGTGAACGTTGATGTTGCCGTCGCGCACGATGTAGTTCGGCCGGCGTTTGGATTCCAGGTACGTGTTCGCCAGATATCGGCCGATGATGCCCAGGCACATCAGCTGCAGTCCGCCGATGAACGTGATGATGCACGCGAGCGACGGCCAGCCGGCCACCGGGTCGCCGAACATGGCCGCACGAACCGCGATGAAACAGGTCGCTCCGAACGCGACGGCACACAGCAGCAACCCGATGTACGAGGCTACGGCCAGCGGCACCGTGGAGCATGACATAAGACCTTCAATCGCGTAGCGGACCAATGCGAAGAAATTCCAGCTGGACTTGCCCGCGGCCCGGCGCGTGTTCGGATAGTCGATCCATGCCGTATGGAATCCCACCCATGCGTACAGTCCCTTGGAGAACCGGTTGCGCTCGGTCAGCGACGTCAACGCATCGACGACCCGGCGGCGCATCATACGGTAATCGCGCGCGCCATCAGGCACCTCGACCGGCGACATGGCGTTCATCAGCCGGTAGAACATATGTGCGCACACGGATCGAATCGGCGGCTCGCCCGCGCGCGTGGTGCGTCGTGTCGCCACGCAGTCCAGTGTTGGGTCGTCGGCAAGCATCGCGAACATGCGCGGCAGCAGCGACGGCGGGTCCTGCAGATCCGCGTCCATCACCGCCACGAGATCGCCTTGCGCGGCGTCAAGCCCGGCGAGCAGCGCGCCTTCCTTACCGAAATTGCGGGACAGCGACAGCCAGCGGATTGTGAAGGGCGGCATATCCAGGTTTGACGCGGGGATACCGCTGGTACGGCGTGATTTCGCCGGGTTATGGCATGACAGTTGCTGCCCATCCGCGGCCTGCCTCAACAACGCTGCCGTTCCATCCGTGGAACCATCGTCTATCAGCACTACTTCGGCCGTCGTGCCGGGATACGCCACCATGATTTCGCGGACGGCCTGTGCGGCGGATGACAGGAACAGCGGCAGGCACTCCTCCTCGTTATGGCAGGGCACGACGATGGACAGCATGACCTGCCGTTCATACGCATTGCTTGCGATATCCATCGCAGCATGGAGTCTGCGTTTCACAGGAGCATGAGTGGCATGGCAATGCCGCGAATATCGATTGACCATGATCGCACCTTCTTCCCGTCGGCGAGCGCCACCTTGCAATCCGCCGTATGACTTGTGTCAGTACGATTCCAGTGTGCGTTCGTCGGAACGTGGAACATGCCTGTATCACCCCTGGTTCGTCGGACGCATTACCCTCATTGCCGTTTCAGGGTATGTGGGGGTGACGTAAGGGAGTCCAAACGAGTGTTGGCAGCCGCGCCCTCTCTCCCGAACCATCGTGGTTCAATCGGTGAGACGCGAATCGTCATTGCATGCCGTTGAGGGTTGATGCTCGTGCGGATCGTTTAGCTGTTCCTCACAGTGTTCATGCAACGTTCCGTGACGGTGAAGCGTTCCAATACCACGAGTGTGTCGTCGTTGATGGGGAACGTCGGGTCGGCGAACCATGCGCGGTATTCTTCGGAGTTCCAATACGCCTCATGCGTGCGCCGCCATTGCGCCGCGGTCGTATCGCCTTCGCCTTCGGCCAAAGCATGTCGGTCGGTGACGTCGGCCAAGCGAATCACGGCGACATCGGTGGTGGCTAATACCGCTACAGCTTGTCCGTCGGAATCGACCAGTACGGAACGGCCGCCGATGCGGGGCAATGGATCGCCGCACTCCTCATAGTCGATCAGCAGCGAGGCGGTGGCTGTCTTCACGCCGTCGAGAATCAGTCCGACCAGCCGATCACGTGCCGGTCCGGGTGCCATGAACTCGGCCTTCGGCAGATCGGCGTATTCCGGAAACAGCGGCAGAGTCGGCATCGTCGTATCGTCACTCATCGCGTATTGTTCCTTTACTCGTGTCGATGCGCGTGTAGTATTCCCGTTCGTCCTCATGGTCGATGTGTGCGCCGCAATGCCGCTGCACCGCGAGGCTCGCAGGATTGGTTTTGTGCACGCTCAGATACGCTTCTTCGATGCCGAGGTCGCGCGCCTTGGCGAGCGTGAGCTTCAGCCCGGCGGTCGCGTAGCCTCGGCCACGGTATTCACGGGCGATGCCGTAGCCGATGTGGCCCGGCCCGTTGCACAGGAAGTCGGTGAGCCGGTGACGCAGGTTGAAGATGCCCACGTACTCGCCTTCGTCGTTGACGAGGATGTATTTGGTGGCCGGCACCCAGCCGTCCGGCAATCCGATGCCCAGCGACTCGTCGCGCAGACCCTGCACGTATGCGGCGAACTGCTCATGGTCCATGCCGGCCGCGGGATTCTCGAATCCCGTCTCCTCCGCCGGGAACTTCACGAACAGCTCGAACGCGCGCTCCGGGTCCGCCATCCATGTCTCGATCAACTGCATAGTCGCCTCCCTTGTTACGATGCGGATCACATTACCCTCGGCCGGCCGGATCACCGCGTTTTCGTTGCCTGCTGTCGTCTAAAGATGACGGATTCCGCTTCGATTGGCATGAATCGGCAGCATGCGGTCATCATGGAATCCGCCTGGCATGGTGTCGGTCAGCCGGTGTCGTCGGCATCAACAGCAGATACTTCCTGCCTCTGATGCCGTCGTTTGGCCATGCAGTGTGTCAGACCGGCGCGCGCAATCAGTCGTCTGCGTGCGCCGGTCTGACACCGTCGTGCGTTCTAAGGATACTGTCGCAGGGAATCGTATTTCCTTCATGATGATTGTTCACGAAGAATCATGCCAATCAGAGGAGTGTTTGTCATCCAAAGACGACAAACATGAATCCAGTAATCATGCTCGCCTCGGTCACAGATATCGACAAATACTATGTGCATTGACTATTGTCATACAAACTTATACCATTATCTTACGTATTGGTGTTGGGAGGTTAACGATGAGCATGGCATCGGTCACCGTCCGCGTGGATGCGGACACCAAGCAAAAAGCCGCGTCCATCGCCGAGGACTTCGGCCTGGACCTGTCCTCGGTTACTCGCGCGTTCTATAGGCAAATCGTTCGCGAGAAGCGCATCCCAATCAGTCTTTCCTATACGACCGTGCCGGACGAAACCATGCAGGCGTTGGCCGAAGCGAAGAGCAAGATCGCCGACGGCAAACCACGGTTCAACGACGCCGACGACATGTTCGACTCGCTGGGAATCTGACGGATACTCAAACCGGATTACACCGCCGTGTTCATGCGCACCGGCAGCCATGACGAGCTGCTGGGCAAATAACCGCTTTGCCGCAGGGCCTCGTAGCAGTCGGATCCCATAAGTGACAACGTCGCCGATGGCGTTCAACGCAGTTAAAAGCAATTCGGCGACGTCTTCAAACCATTGCATGGGATCTTCAATTCATTCACGGTTCCCCAGTGCAGCATCCAAATAGTGGTTCTTGGCGTCGTGATTCGCGATGATTCCGCATATGACAAGCCATGCGACGAGTATGACGGCAAGTGCAAGGAGCATCCACCACCAGATCATGTCCATGGTATTGATGTCACGGGCCGCGATCATGCCTACCGCCACGTCTAATGGCATCGTAGCGACCAAAACGCCACAGCCGAGGAACACAAACGCATACTTGCGGTGTACGTACTCCCACGTCTCGTCCGAGGCGATGATCCAGCGAGTCTTGATGCCAATCTGGTAATTCCTCTCCAATTGACCGTTCTTCGCGAACCCATACATGGAGAAACACCACTGCGCCACCGGCAGGAAGAGAACGATCAGGCAAAGAAGCATATCCCAAATCCTTTCCGATGCCCTCAATGATAATAATCGGCGAACCCGCACGACAGACGATGTCGACTATGGTTGACGGGGACTATCGGAGAACAATGAGATCACTATGACAATGGAACACATGGCAGGGTCGCGTGCAGAATCCAGGTGTTGTCTTCGGCGGAGGTGCTGATCGAACCACCGAGGGATGCGAACCGCATACGGTGCAGGGAGAGGCCTTTGCCGGAGTGGGGTTTGTCCGGCAGGAGAGAGTGCTCGGCGATGTCGTTGACCTGATCGACGGACAGGCTATCACGATTGCGGCGTACGACCACGCGGTACTCGCCGGACGGATCGCCGTGCACGGCGATGTTGGTGTACAGCTCGCGCAGCAGATTGATTACGGCGGACTCTCGCTCGTGAACGACATCATCCGAATCCGTCGGTTTGTGCTCGGGCAGGTTGTCAATCAGCGTTGAGTCTCCGGTGAAGCCGAGCTGCGCGAGATATTGGTCGCCGTGTTCCAATACATCGCGGACACGTTTGGGGAACGTGGTGCAGGACGAGGGTGTTGTGGCCGAGCCTCCGTTTTCGACATCGTCGTCGCCGGTATGTTCGGCGTCACCGTAGTCGATGTCGTTTCGCGGAGAGACGTCGTTGTGACCATCCCCAATGGGATCAGGGGCCTTTCCGGTATCCGTGTCATCATCGTTTCCATCGAGCATGTCGATGACCGTGCGCACCTCGCCGAGTGTGTCGATCGTACGCCGGTACAGGTCGTCGAGCAGCTCGACATGCTCGATATTCGTCTCGCGTGAGCGTTCGTAGTCCAAACGCATGGCCATATACGCGAGATCGCTCGTCACCGCATCGTGAATCCTGCTCGCGGCCCGCGCGTCGCGGCGCATAGCCTCCACCCGGTCTCGCTCCCGCTCGTACCGCAGCCGGTCCTGTTCCGCCTGCACGGCCACAGCCCTCCACGACATCGCGCGTCCGAACGCATACACGACGAAGAACGACACCAGCAATATCACGTAGTCGCCGAACGGAACCCCGGCGCGGGCCGCGACCATCCAACGCACCGCGGCGATCAACGGCGGCAACAGCCACCACCAGCGCGACCTGCCATACCGACCAACGGCCGCCAACGCGACCCACATGCCGTAGAACAGGCTCGCTCCACTCATATCCGGCAGGAAGGCGCACGCCACATACGTGACGGCGATTGCCACGCTCATCGGCAACGGGTAAAACGGCAGCACCAGCAGGCATAGGATATGTACGACCGTGAGCACCGTGGTGGCTGCAAGTTGTGCGGGATACTCGACCATCTCCAACACCGTCAACCCGGCGGACAGCAGCACGACGCACCACATGACCGGCCCCACACCGGCCGCTCGGATACGCTCACAGATCCACGCACCTGCGCGTCTGATCAGTCCTGCAACATCAGCCATTCAGCCACCGCCTGCGTCCGGTTCCGCGCACCCAGCTTCTTCGCCGCACGCATCACATATGTCTTCACCGATGACTCGCCTACCTGCAACAGCTCGCCGATCTCACGTGAGCTTCTGCCCTGCGCGCACAGTCGCATGACCTCGCGCTCACGCTCCGTCAGCGACGTCACGGCAGCAGCCGAGCCAGTACGGGAGCCGCCGCCGGCAACCGTTCCGGCCTTGGCTTCAGCTTGCGCCGCAAGCAATGCATGCGACTGCGCGGCGGTCAAATCGGACACATACCGGGTCTGCGGCATCCGACCGTTGACCAGCGCGACCGCCGCATCGCAGATATCCTTCACCCTCGCCTTGTCCATCACGCACTGCGCGCCGGCAGCCAGAGCATCGGCCGCGTAATGCTCCAACGAAAACGATGTGATGCCGATCAACACCACATCGGTCGTCGTCGCACGTACCTGCCGGCACACCTCGATGCCGTTCAATCCTTCCAGAGACATATCAACCAGCAGCACATCCGGCCGGGAACCGGCAGACAGACAGCGTGCGACCGCGTCACGGCCGTTCCGGCACACCCATGCCATGCCCACGTTGGGAAGCTCCCGCCGAACCAGCAGCGTCAGCATCTTCAGCGTCAGTTGGTCGTTGTCCACCATCGCAAGGCTGAAGCGCTCGCCGTCGTACATACCTCACCACCTCGTCATACCGCCATGCCACAAGGACATCGCGCCCATTCCTGCATTGGGATTACCCCGCATCACGCCTTGCGATGCGTATTCAACGTTCCTGACGGTCCTCGAACCAACCGGACCAATCGACCACGGCCTCGATGTTGTTGCCGTCCGGGTCCAGCACGAACGCCGAATAGTAGCCGGGATGGTAGGGTCTGGGACCGGGAGCCCCGTTGTCCCGGCCGCCGGCTGCGAGCGCGGCCCGGTAGAACGCCTGCACGGACGCGCGGTCTGGGGCGAGGAACGCGATGTGGGTGACCGGCGAGGATTCCGCGTCGTCCATCGGCGAAACGTAAAAGTCGGAGTGGAGCGTGCCGTCGTCCACACCGAAGCCGATCGTCGGCTCGTGATGTGCTTTGGTGACGTATCCCAGTGGGGCGAGCGCCTGCCGGTAGAACGCGATGCTGCGTTCTACGTCCCGTACGTGCAAGGTGATGTGATCCAACATGACTGCCACTGTACGCGCATTGTGTCTGGTCTGTCCGGCTTCTGGTCACACCTCTTAGCTGGAAGCGGAAATCGGGAGCATCCACTGTTCGCCGCCCGCTGGACCAAGATCTGGCCGCAAACCAGTCAGACCCGTAACGCCCTATGGTCCGTCCTCACCCCGAACGCGAAAACCACCGGCGGCGACGCGCCCACCCTCAACGCCACACAAACCACCATCACCACCAACACCGCCACATATCTCGGGCGTTTGCTCCGCTCACAGCGAGCTATCATGAACATATATGCAATGTTGCGGGAATGCCAACCTGAGCATTCCGGCAACGGGACAGCGTTGTCATAGCGTAAGGGAGACTTGCATGTACGTCGTTCTGGAATCGTTCGCATACGACTAGGCGGATTGACGGTCTATCTCTTTCCGTCTCTTCCCTATCGCCGCGGGCCGCTTCGGGCTCGCGCGATATGTTGTTATGCCTGATTTCCGAACGCATCCCATGAACGCGAAGCCGCGCTCGTCATAATCGTCTGTGCCCGATTGGCTTTCGCATGCCGTTCATGGCAGTCATGAAACGAGTTTCACCATGAACACCGAAACCCACCCATCTAATCACTCCCCTGCCGAAACCGCGCACAACACTCGCTCACTGTGGAGGCTTGCCGCGTACCGCAACTGGTTCGTCGCCGACACGGCCGACGTGTTCGCGGTCAGTCTGCGTACGTTCGCCATTCCGCTGGTCGGCCTTGCCCTGTCCGGTTCGCCGTTCGTCTCGGGTCTGCTGGTCACCATCGAATCAGCCATAGGACTGGCGCTGATATCGATCGGCGGCGCAATCGCCGACCGTCACGACCGCAGACAACTGATGATTCTGCTTGGCTTGGCCGGTATGGTCCTGTCCCTCGCGACGACCGTCCTGCTGGCCGCCGGCATGATGAACGCGATCCTGTTCGCGCTGTTCGTCGTCCTGTTCGCCGTGATGAACGGTCTGCTGGGGCCTTCCAACGATGCGATGCTCAAATCGATCGTGCCGATGGAACGGTTCGCCAAGGCGCAGGCGATACGTGAGGCGCGAGAATCCTGCGTCGAACTGTCCGGCGGGGCGATCGGCGGACTGCTGTACAGGATCGCCGGATGGTTCCCGTTCCTCGCATCCACGGTGCTCTACCTGGCGGCGGCCCTTACCGCATTGGCATTGCCGAAGAGGACGGCAACCGCGGTCGGGAGCGATTCGTCATCATCGGAGCGTCCGACCGCCGGCGGACAGACGACGAATCCGTCATTCCTCGCCCAGTTCGTTGAAGGCTGGACATGGACGTTGACCAGGCGGACGGTGCTCGCGGCCATCGCGCAAGGTGCGGTCATCAACGTCGCCTGCTACGGGAGCATCATCGGCGTGCAGATCATGCTCGCCGCCCGCGGTACGGACGCGGCGCTCATCGGCCTGGTCGGCACGGCCACCGGTATCGCGGCATTGCTCGGTTCGCTGGCCGCCGGCTGGTTGGTCGACCATATTCCGACCGGCAAACTCATCATGCTCACCTTCGCCATGTTCACACTTGCGATGGTTCCGCTGCTGTTCACCGACTCATACGGCGTGATCGTCGCGTGCATGACGGTCGCGTCGCTGCTGTTCCCTGCGTTGAACGCCGGCGAACTCGGGTTCATCTACGGTCGCACCCCGGACCACATGCAGGGCAGGGTGTCCACCGTATTCGAAACCGCGATCGGTGTTCCCGGAGCCCTGACACCCGCGCTGGTCGGCTGGCTGCTGCAGACATCCGGGTTCGGTTTCCGGGCGGTCATGATGCTGGTCGTTGCGTGCGCAGGTCTCGGCCTGTTGCTCGCCTGCGTCACCCCAACGAGGAATATCCCGCTGCCGGCGCAGTGGGAGCAGGCCGAACTGTAGACGACCGCCGCGGTACGGCGAATCACGCGGGAGTGCCACGCAGGAATCGCGTCGCGCTCCCGCGGACCGCAATCGCCTCGTTGTTGTGCATCGGCTTCATCGCGTATCGTCCGGCGTACCTTTTCATGATGGTGCGTGTGGATGTCAGGAACGGCAGGCTTCCCCAGTGCGGTACCGGGCGGAAGTCCACAAATCCGAGCGCTTCGCAATCCGCGTAGCCGTGCAGGTCGGGGGCTTTCGCCGTACTGTCCATCCAACGGATGTAGGCGATGTTCGGCGAAGCGACGACCGACCCGGCGGACTCCCCCACATACGGTTTGCCCGCAATCACCGCCTCGCGGATAGCCTTGTCGGTGCCGCGACGCCGCAGTTCCTGCAGCAGATAGAATGTGTTGCCGCCAGCCACATAAATCAGATCGTCGCGGCCGATGCGGCGGCGTATCTCATCAGGGGTTTCGGCCGCCACATCCAGCACATCAACGTGGATTCTCAATCGTTCAAATGCCCGCTCGGCCGCGCGCACATGAAAGCGCGGCCATGATGCCCGGCTCGCAGTGGGGATGAAGGCGACGGTGGCATCAACATCCACGACCTCCGGCATGCATGCGGGCAGCAGCGAGGCCACATTCGCGAACAATGACGTCAACAGCAATCTGCTCATGCCACCGACCGTAATAGGCTATTCGGCCGTTTCTGTAACCATACGGTTAGTCACGTCAACGGTCCCCGCGACGGCACTGGCGATACAATGTCCTCTCGTGACGAAACGCGAGACAAATGAGCGGGCGGAGACGGCGACGAGGCGGCAGACCGCCAATGACGACCTTGGCACAAAGCCGATCGGACGACTGGCGGTGTCGCTGGCGATTCCGGCGGTGGTGGCGCAGGCGTGCAATGCGGCGTACACGATCGTCGACCGTCTGTTCCTCGCGCATATCCCCGGTGCAGGCGATCTGGCGATGACCGGTGTGGGCGTATGCTTCCCGATCACGCTCGCCGTCTCCGCATTCGCGATGCTCGTCGGCATGGGCGGCGGCCCGCTCGCATCCATCGAACTCGGCCGCGGCGACCGGGACAAGGCGGAACGCTACCTTGGCACGTCGGTGGCGGCAATCGTCGTGATCTCGATTGTGCTGTCGGTGCTGATCCAGCTGTTTAAGACGCCGGTTCTCGTGCTGTTCGGCGCAAGCGACGCCACGTTGCCGTACGCGGTCGATTTCCTCACCGTGTACCTGTCCGGCACCCTGTTCGTGCAGCTTGCGTTGGGCCTCAACACATTCATCACCGCACAAGGCAAGGCGCTCGTGGCGATGGGTTCGGTACTCATCGGCGCGCTGAGCTCGCTGGCTCTCGACCCGCTGTTCATCTTCGCGCTCGGCATGGGCGTGCGAGGTGCGGCGTTGGCGAACGTTGTGGCGCAGGCGATGTCGGCCGCATGGGTGATTCGGTTCCTGGCCTCCTCGCGCAGCGCCATTCAGCTTCGTCCTCGGAACATCCGGTTGACCCGTCTGCTCGGTCCGATGCTGTTTCTCGGCGTCTCGCCGTTCATCATGCAGATCACCGAATCCGTGATTCAGGTGGTGTTCAATGCGTCGCTGCAACGGTACGGCGGCGACTCCTATGTGGGTGCGATGACGATCATGACGAGTCTCATGCAGCTGATCTTCGTGTTCTCGCAGGGCATCTCGCAGGGCGTGCAACCGATTATCGGCTACAACTATGGCGCGGGATTGTATGCCCGCGTGCGACGCGCGTATTCGGGCACCATGATCGTGCAGGTCGCCATCAACTGCACGATGACGACGCTGCTCGCGATGTTCCCAGGGCCGGTCGCTTCGCTGTTCACTTCGGATGCGGCAATCATCGACGTGGTGACGCGCACGTTGCCCTACTTCGTTTGCGGCATGGGCGTGTTCGGCATCCAGAACGTGGTCCAGTGCGCGTTCGTGGGCATGGGTCAGGCGAAGCCGTCGCTGTTCCTGGCGATCTTCCGCAAACTCATCCTGTTGGTGCCGCTGGCGCTGGTGCTGCCGCGGCTTGGGCTCGGTACGACTGGCGTGTTCATCGCCGAGCCGATTTCCGATGCGACTTCGGCGATCGTGGCCGGACTGCTGTTCGCATGGTATGTGCGACGACTGCTGGCGGGAACGTCCGACACGGCCACGGCAACCGGAGCAACCGGGAGTCGCTGACCGTCAGCGGCAGGCCCAGGCCATGGTCCAGTCCTCGGCGGCACCGAGGTCGGGGGTCATGTGGTGGAGGACGGCGTGGTTGCCGACCAGCTCGAAGTCGACGTCGGCGGGCACCTTGTTCGGAGGCATGATGACCGTGGCGTTGAAGGGAAGCTCCTTGGTGAAGCGCACGATGCGCGCCTCGAAGCCGGAGGGGCATCCGGACAGACGCTCGGCGTAATCGAAGGGATGGGTGTTGTCCTTGATGAACATCATGGGAATGGCCTTTCAAAAACTGTAGTAAAAGCCGCGCCGCTCATCGACGGCATTGCGGCAGCGATGGCAAAGATGACAAATACGGCGTGATGCCGGTCGCGGTGGTAAGGATGCGAGACCTCGGCACTGCCGACGTATGCAATGGTGGAAACAATGGCGATTTGCCGAAAACGGTAAATGACGCAGCGTCTGATCTTCAGTCACATTCCTATCCGAAGATGAATGCTATGACGACTGGTCAAGATGAATTCGAATTCAATGATGCAAACGCTTTCGTATGAGAGCATAGCACATGTTCTCATACGAAAGCGTGCCACGCGCAATTACGTTTGTTACACGAATGCGTATTCAATGCGAATGGTCGCGACAGCACGCATGGCACAATCGCGACCATATGTCAGTCTGCGCTTTTCTCGGTGCCGGTCTCGGTTCCGGGCACACCTTCAGTCTCAGTAGAGGCCTCCTCGTAGCCACTCCAGGTGGCCTCGCGCAGGGAGGTGAATCCGCTGGACGCATCCTTGACCGTGACGTATGCCTTGGTGGACACCTCGATGATCTCGCCCGTCTTGCTTTCGGGCGCGGAGACGATGACCTGGAAGCCGAGGCGCGGCAGCACGCCCAGGGCGCGCTGGGTGTAGCGGCCGTCGGCCTTGATGAGCGCCTCGTCGAGGAACAGCGTGGTGTAGCTGGGCTTGAGCCGGTTCTCCATGCCGCCGCCGAGCAGATAGATGAGCGCGGCACCGTATACGAACGACGTAAGCTCCTGCAGTGCGCCGCCGGAACGGCCGCCGGTCGAGGTGATGCGTTCGTCCTGTCCGTCGTCATGATGCACGATTGCGTAGAACGATGAACGGCAGCGCGGGTCGAGGTCGCGCGCGCCGTAGCTGCGGATGCCGTTGACGTCCTTGACCTGTGCGAGTTCCTGACGCAGCAGTTCGATCATCGGCGCGCACGCCGCGAACGCCCGCTTCGATTCATTCGCACCGGAATCCGCGCCGGACTTCTCGGAGCGGGTGCCAGTACCAGCCGTCCCCGCCTGTCCGGATTTCCAATCGTTGAGCGTGCCGATGGCGCGTTGCAGCTGCGACGAGAACGCGCGGTCGGGGCGGCGCACGTCTGCGTGCAGCGAGAGGTTGCCGTGGCGCGGACCGAATTTCTGCCCGTCGAGCATCTGGTTGATACGGTCGAGCTGGTCGCGGATGTCGCCCGCGTCCGTGTCGATGGCTCGTTTGATGGTCAGCAGGCTCATGAGCAGATGGTCGAGGCATCGCCGGTATTCGGCGTCCGTGGCGGCCACCGCGGCCAGATGCGCGAGGCTGTCGAGTTCCTCGAGATAGTACCGGTAGTCGTTCACGCTGGCGGTGAGCGCGTCGTCGTCGGTCGCATACCGTTCGATGTACGCGCTCATCTTCAGTTCGACGTTGGTGCGTGCGGTCTCGATGCGCTCGTTGAGCGTGAGGATGTGCGTGGCCAGGTCCTTGCCGATGCCGTCGATGATGCGGTCGGCGAACGTGCCGCCCGATTGCGGTTGCGCGGTTCCGCTCGGCGCCGTCAATCCCGCGCCGATGATCATGTGCGCACGTAGCGCCGCATCGGGGAATCCGGCGAACCGCTGCTCGTACGCCTGCGTGAGTTCGGTGATGATGTCGTCGCCGAGCATCGCCCATGCGGACACGGACGCGGCCGTACCGGCGGCATCACCGTCACCGTTCCGATGCGTATCCAGCCAAGCACGTCCCGCCTCGACGGCCGCGGCGGCGGATTTCGCCGCCTGTTCGGCCTCGATCTGCTGGCGTTGGACGCGGGCAAGTTCCTCGCTCAACGTGTCACGCATGTCGGCGAGCTTGGCGAGTTTCGGATTGTTCCTGATCGAAGCGATCGTGTCCTTGATTTCGCCGATATGACGCGCGGCGCCGTCCACGTCAATCTTCTCCCAGGCCGTGTAGGCGAGCTGGTCGGCGAGTTCGCGCTCGCGGTGCAGTCGGTCGACCGCCGCCTTCGCGTCCGCATACTCCTGTGCCGCCTCGTCGGCCTGGGCGCGGGCGGCGTCGATCTGCGAGCGCAGCAGTTCCAGATACCGTTCGTTGACGAAGCCGATGATCTGCTGGCGGTCCTTGACGCCGTGTTGGCCTCGTTTGCCGGATTTGATCTGTCCGTCGAGCTGTACCTGGCGGGTGTCGTGGTCCGTGTCGTCGATGGCCTTCACGCAGCGCGCGTCGAACCGGTCGGACCGGGTCTGCTCGCGCAGCCATCCGGCGAACGGGGAGTCCTCACGGTAGCGCAGTTTGTCGGACATCCATGCGTCGGAATCGGACGCGGCCACCGCATCGGTCTCGCCGTCATCGTAGTCGTGCGTGGTGTCGACGAACTGCCAGGTGCGGCGGGCCATCGCATGCGGGTCGATGGCGCTCACCTTGGCGGCGAAGCCCTGCTCATGCCGCTTGTCCACGAGGATGGTCTGCGCGATCGGCGCGTAGACCACGTTCATCGCGAGCCGCCATTGTTCCTCCGTGTCGCGCACGTCCATGAGTTCGGCGACGTACGGCAGTTCGTCGGCGCTCAGCCCGGTCGCCCGGCAGAGCATGGCGCGCGTCTCGTCCATCTGCTGCGTGATGCGCGTGCGTTGCGCGCTCTGCCGCTGGTAGTCGCGTTCCAGCGTACGCAGGGTTTCGCGGGCCTCGGATTGACGGCCGAATGCCTCGTTGCGCGCCTCTTCGAGCTCGTTGTTGCGCCGTTCGTAGGCGACTTTGAACGTGACCGCATCGATGCGTGCCTGTTCCCAGGCCTTCTCGTCATCGGGCATGACTTGTCCCGCCGCGTCGTAGCCCGCGGCGATACGGTCGCGGACGGCTTGCACATCCTCCAACGTGCGTTGCGCTGCGTCGAGCTCGAATTCGAGACGGGCGAGATTGCCGCCGTCCAGGCTTTGCATCTGGCTGCGGATCGCGTCGATGCGCGAGCGCAGGTCGTCCGCGCGACGGCTGGCTACGATCGCATCGGTCTGGCGTGCGGTCCGTTCGGCTTCGTCGGCCGGCAGCTGCGCGGCGGCTTCGTCGGCCATGCGCGCGACCGCCCATCGCCGTATCGTCTCCTCGCCGGATGGCGTGGACGGGTCGACCGGCATGAACCGGCGTGCCTGCCGTTTCGTTTCGCTGTATCGCTCGTAGCCGTCGCGGATGTCTCGCAGCTTGGCCATGCGGTTGGCCTTGTCTTCCATGGCTTGGAAGTTCTCCGCGTACCGGTCGTAGTCGTCGACCGTGGTGCGTGCCAGGTCGAGTGCCTCCGGCACGCCGAGCACGCCCTGTTTGAAGATGTCGTCGAGCCGGGAGGGCGCGTCGGCCGACTGGATCTTGGCGAGCAGACGGCATGCTTCGGCGCTCAGGCCCATCACCGACCAGATGTGCTCGTGGAAGGCTTCGGCGCTGGGGAACGTGAGGCATTGCGGGTATGCGGTTTTCAGCTGCGTGGGTGTGAATGGCGCGTCGCGGTAGGCGTCCATCGCCCGCGGGTCGATCGGCCGGTCCCAGACCGCGTATTGGCGGCGTACGGCGTTGCGTTCGTCGCCGGGCATGAGGTAGAGGAACTTGGCGCATGAGAGCGTCTGCCCGTCGGTCAGGTTGCGGTAGGTGTCGACGATAGCGCCCCAGACGGCCTGGGGTGCGCCGTTCGCGTCCCGTCCGCGCAGGTAGATCGGCCGGTCGCCGTCGCCGGTGTCGCCCACGCCGACCATGCCGAGCAGGTACGTGTAGTCGCTGCGTTCGGAGCGGCCGGAGTTCGAGGCCTTGTTGAATGGGGTGCCGGTCGGGTAGAGCAGGGAGATCTGCGCGTCCACGAGCGTCGATTTGCCGGATTCGCTGGCACCGGCGATCAGCGTCACGGGCAGGTTCCGGTCCATGGACGGACGGAATTCGTGGTATCCCTCGTATGAGCCCCAGTTGATGAGCTGGCGGCTTTCCATCATCCACCGGTCGGCGATCATCTGCAGGTCCTTGGCCATCGTCACTCCCCTTCCCCGTCGCGTGCCGCATCCGTCTCGTCCGTCGAATCAGTCGCGGCTTCAGCCGTCTCATCACCGAAGAGCGGCGCGGCGTAGTCCGTCTCATCGATGGCATTCTCGTCTTCCGCCGGCGGTTCATCGGATGCGGCCGACGTGCCGGACGCTGGGATGTCGGCCGCCGTCTCGAAATCGTTGTCGGCGACGTTCAGCCAGGTGCCGGCCAGTTCCCGGTCGAGCACCACCGGCACGAGCGGCGTGATCCGGTACATGGTCTCGTCGTCCGTCGTGCGTTCGAGATACCCGTACGTGCACATGGCCGACACGATCGCGCCGACCTGTTTGAGTACGGTCTCCTCGTCGTTGCGCGCAGCCAGGAAGCCGGTACCGGTGGCGAGCGCGGCGCGGATCTCCTCGAAGCTCACCAGCCAATGGCCGGTGGATTCGCGTGAGTTCTCGTATTCGAGCACGCGGATGCGCAGGAACGCGAGCAGCGCGGCCTCCTCGCGTTTGAGGCTGATGCGGGTTTTCAGCGCGCGCAGCGTGATGTCGGGGCCGGCCACGGGCATGGCGATCATGATGCGGTAGCGTTCGTTGACGACCAGTTCGAGCAGGTCGTTATTCAGCGAGCGTGTGACGGCGTCGAGGTTGTCGAGCACCGTGTCGTACAGGTCGCCGGAGATGTAGCGTTCGCGTTTGAGGGCGATCGCGGCCATGCGCGCGTCGGCGGTCATGTCGCCGCGGTCGCCTTCGAAGAGGGCGTATGGGTTGACGGCGCCTTCGGCCGGGTTCGTGGCGTCCTGCGTCTCGTCGGCGGTTGCGGTGCCGGTCATCGTGTCCGTGTTGTTCATGGGTTCGCTCATCCTTGCCTCACGATCTCGTCCAGTTCGTCCCGTGT
This sequence comes from Bifidobacterium sp. SO4, assembly GCF_018555355.1. Taxonomy (NCBI): domain Bacteria; kingdom Bacillati; phylum Actinomycetota; class Actinomycetes; order Bifidobacteriales; family Bifidobacteriaceae; genus Bifidobacterium; species Bifidobacterium sp. SO4. The sequence continues at coordinate 23,783 of NZ_JAFEJP010000003.1, read as the reverse complement.
CGTCAGTATCGGCCGTGTTATCCAGTCGCGTTGAGCGCCGTCCAGTGTGATGCAGTGCCAGGTGACGCCGGTCGCATCGTCGGAGCATGGGATGGCGCCAAGGAATCCGACCAGTTCGCTTTCGCGTCGCTCCTCGTCCGGCAGGCGGTTGAAGCTTGCGGCCACGTCGATGCGCCCGTCCGTGCGTATGGCCGGATCATGGCGGATCAGGGCGATCATGCGATGCAATCGTGGCCCGCCGCCGATGATCATCGACTTGAGGTCGACCGGTGACGTATCGTCGCCTTGGGCCGGTCGCATGTCGGACAGGCCGGGGGCCGCGGATCGCGTCATCGAACGTGCCGGACGTGTCGGCAGGGCCGCGAACTGGGCGCCCGCGCTGTTGGTCGGGTATGGCCGTGAGGCGTCGTTCGGGTGCGCTTTCGCGTCGGCGTTGAGTCGTACGAACAGGCGGTTGAGCGTGCCGAGCATGGTGCGGTACCGTGTGTCGGTCTGTTGGCGGACCAGTCGGCTGACGGCTTCGTCGGAGACGCGCATCTGGCCGCGTACCGCTTCGATGCCTTCGTAGATGCGGGCGAGTTCGTCGCGGATCTGGTCGAGCAGGGCACTGGATTCGCCGGCCAGATACGGGGTTTTCGCGATGTCGCGCAGCGCGTCGTCGATCTGCTGGCGGCCTTCGTCGGTGATGATCACCTGGAATGCGTCCTCGAAACGTCGACCGCTGTCCGATTCCCGGAACGAACGCCGGTATTCCTCGTGATAGGCGGTGAGGATCTCGTCGACGCTCATGTCGCCGCCCTGCATGCGCCGGCGGAGGGCGTCGCCGTTGTCGCGTTCGGCGAGCACGAGTTCGCGCAGGTCGATGGGCACACCGCGCAACGTGTTGTGGATGACGGCGATCACGTCCCTGACCTGGTCGTCGCTGAGTGCGGCGTGCTGCTGGCCCTGTTGGATGCGTTTGATCTCGTGCCGGCGTTCCTTGATCTCCTGGTTGAGCAGACGTACCCGTTCGCCCGGGTCGGCGGTCAGCTGCATGCGCGCGTGCTCGATCTCCATGATGATGGAATTGGCCTGCGCGCCGGACAAGGTGCGGGTGTCGTCCTCGAGCCGGCCGAGCGCGTCGATGGCGCGATGGGCGCGGGCGGTGAGCCGGTAGAGGAACCGGTGGGATGCGGCGTCGTGCGCGTTGGCGAGCCATGCGTAGTCGCCGTCGCCTTCACGACTCAGATCCACGAGGATCTGGTGCGCCGCCTCCGCATACGACTGATCGGGTTTGGGCGTGTAGTCGCCGGCGTCGGCGAGGGCGGACAGGCTTTGTGCGAACCGTTCCTCGAGGGTTTCGCGCGGCAGTTCGCCGGTCAGGGGGTCGAACGCGGCGCGCAGGAGGGCCACGTAGAGTTTGGCGTTGGCCCGCAGCAACAAGCGCAGCACGCCGGTCTCGTAGACCGGTCGCAGCCGTTCCATCTCCCGTCTGACATCGCCCATCGATCGTCGCCTCGCTTTCCCGTCGGCTTACAAGGCTATCATCCGGGGCGTTGATCGCGGAGCGCACGCCGGCGTGTGCCGGGGGTGGGCGAATTGTGCTTGACTTTATGCTCTGTTACGCCAAGGTGATATTGAACCGGCCAGACTACCCCTCAGTCGGCTTCGCCGCCAGCTCATCCTGCAATTAAGGACGAACTTCGTTCGAGACCTGCTGGCTCGACTGTCGTCTCGCACATCGCCTACAAACAGCTCCGCTGTTTGCGCTTCACGGCAATGTCCTGACAAGGGGAGCCCAGAACAGGGTCCTTCGCCGTTATTCGCCGCGCAACGCCTCGGTGGGGGTCAGACGCGCGGCGCGTGAGGCCGGGTAGAGGCCGGCGAGGATGCCGACCAGCACGGCCGCGCCCCAGGCCATCGGCAGACCGGCCCAGTCGAGGGCGGGCGGCTGTCCGGCGCCGACCGCGACCGACATGGCCGCCCCGGCTCCGATCACCACGCCCGTGAACCCACCTATGGCGGACAGGAGCGCCGCCTCGGCGACGAACTGCAGGCGTATGTTGCCGGGCGTGGCCCCGAGGGCCCGTCTCAGGCCGATTTCGCCCCGGCGTTCCATCACGGTGACGATCATCATGTTGGCGATGCTCATGCCACCCACCGCGAGCGCGATCACGCCGATCATGAGCCCCAATGCGGTCAGGGAGTCGTTGGTGGCGTTGCGCGCCTGGGACAGGTCGGCGGATGCGGTGACGGACACGTTGCCGCCGGCGAGGTTCGCGGCGTGGGCGATCATGCGTCGCAACGATTCGGCGTTGCCGGGCGTGGTACGCACGTAGATCTGGCTGATCGCGCCGATCGATTCCGCCTGGTCCGGGTAATGGTCGAGGGTCCATCGGGCGCCGATGATGACGGACGAGTTGATGGCCTGCGCCTGCGGGACGGGGTCGAGGATGCCGATGACCCCGTACCATTCGTTGTCGATGAGGATGCGGTCGCCGGACTCGTTGACGCCGAGACGGTAGGCAGCCTCGGAGCCGAGGACCGTGACCGGCAGACTCTCGTTATGCGCGTCGATGCCGCGCCCTTGGGCGAAGGAGACGTCCACGGCCTTGAGCGCGCCGGGCCGCATGACGGCCACGGCAAGCGCGTTGCCGTTGGTTTTGGGTACGAGCTCGTTCTTGAAGACCTGCGCGCTCGCGGGCGGGGTGAGGAACACGCCCACCCGTTCGACCGCGGGTTGCCGGGCGATGGTTTCGGGCGCGTAGTCGGGCAGCGGCACGGGCTGTCCCGTCGCGTCCTGTCCGGGGGCCACGACCTGCAGGTTCGCGCCGAGCGCGTCGAGTCGGGCGAGCAGGGCGGCCTGGTTGGAGGCGGCGATGCCGGAGAGCGCCACGTACGCGGCGACGCCCAATGCGATGCCGAGGGAGGCGAGGATGGTGCGCGAGACGCGGCCGGTGGCGCCGATCCATGCCGCGTGCAGGAGGTCGGCGATGCGGGTGGCGAGCGGTTTACGCATGGCGTGCGCCTCCTTCGTCGAGTTCCGTGACCACGCCGTCCTGGATGTGCAGGCGTCGCGGGAAGCGTGCGGCGATGTTCGGGTCGTGGGTGACGGCGACGAGGCTTGCGCCCTGATCGGCCGCCCCGAGCAGCAGCTCGATGATGGCGTGGCCGGTGTCCGTGTCGAGCGCGCCGGTCGGCTCGTCGGCGAAGATGATGTCCGGCCGTTTGGCGAGCGCGCGGGCGATGGCCACACGCTGCTGTTCGCCGCCGGACAGTTGCGAGGGCCTGTGATGCAACCGTTCGCCGAGACCGACCTGTTCGAGCGCTTCGGCGGCCTGCGCGCGGCGTTCCCTGCGCGGCAGACCGGTGTACTGCAGGCCGGTCATCACGTTCTCCAGGGCGGAGACGGTGGCGATCAGGTGGAACTGCTGGAACACGAATCCGATGCGTTCGGCCCTGAGATCGCTGCGGCGTCTCTCCCCCATCGCGGCCACGTCCTCGCCGTCGTAGGAGAGCATGCCGGAGGTAGGCATGTCCAGCGTGCCGAGCAGCGAGAGCAGCGTGGATTTGCCCGAGCCGGACGGGCCCACGATGGCGATGCGCTCGCCACGGCCGATGGTCAGCGTCGTGGAATGCAGGATCTCCAGCGGACTGCCGTCCTTGCCCGCGAACGCCTTGGTGACGTGGTCCAAGGTGAGCAGGGCTGTATCTTCCAGCTTTTCTCGCCGAAAGGAGTCGCCGCCGGGGGCGGCTGCGGGAAGCCCGGTAATCGGCGTTGCGCTCACGAGACCACCACCTTGTCGCCGACCTTGAGCCCGTCGGCCTTGGTGATCTGCGCCTGGGCGCCCGCCACCAGTCCGATCTCGACCTTGATGCGTTCGAGCCCGTCCCCGCGAATCACCTCGACCGCGTACGAGTCGCCGGTGCCGGCGATCAGCGCGGTGACCGGCACGATGAGCGTCTCCTCGTTGGCGGCGTTCGCGTTCGGCACGATGATCTGGACGGTCGCGGGCCCGAATTTCGCCACCTGCGTCTGGTCCGGGAAGTCGATGCGCGCGGAGGGCGAGGTGGTCTGCCCGTCCTTGCCGGTGGGCTGGCCGCCTTGGTCGACGGCGGCGATCGTGGTGTCGATCGTGGTGTTGTCCGGCAGGATCACCTGCGCCTTGTCGCCGGCCTTGAACGTGGCGGCCTGGATGGCGGTGATCGTGGACTGTGCGTGCAGGGTCACGCCCGTGTAGCTGGCGGGGCTCACGTTGGTCTCGCCGAGTTTGGCGGTCACGGTCTTGATGCGGATGGGTGCGGCGGAGGCCACGGCCACGGCGGAGGGTTGGAAGACGCCGTTCGCCGCATCGCCCGTGAGTCCGAGCGAATACAGCTGCCATTGGCGGACGGCCTCCTTGGTGTAGGCGTCGAAATGGTTGTCCGGCACACCCCAGAAGTAGCCGAGCTCGGCCAGGTTCTGCTCGAGTTGGGCCACGTCCGGCCCGTCCGTGACGCCGGTGTCCAGGGTGCGCCAGAAGGGACGTTCGCCGTGGAAGAGCACGACGGGAACGCCGTCCATTTCGTACACCTGCTCGCCGGTGCCGATCTGTTTGCCGGCCACCGGCAGTTGGGTGATGACGCCGGTTGCGGCGGCGAAGTCGGAGGCGTCGTCGTATTGCAGGGTGGCACCGAGCCGGGTTTCGGCGTTGAGCACGCCCTTGGTGACCGGCTGCGCGCGCAGGGTGGTCACGTCGACCTTCTGCGCGGATTGCTGACCGGCCGAGGTCATGTGGCCGATGAGCGTCCATGGTTTCATGACCGCGCAGGTGACGGCCAGGCCGATCACGGCGACGAGGGCGATGACGATGGTGGCGATTCTGCGGCGTTTGGAGAACCGTCGTGCTTCCGTTCGCGTCATGATGTTTGCTCCTTGTGTGCGTTTTTCCGGAGGGACTCCCCTCAGTCACCTTCGGTGACAGCTCCCCTCAGAGAGGGGAGCCGATGATGTCGTCCGATCTTGGCTCCCCTCTTTGAGGGGAGCTGGCTCGCGTAGCGAGACTGAGGGGAGCCGCAATCGAGGGAATCAAAAAGAATGGTTCAGTGTGCCGCCTGCTGGACGGCGAAGGTGTCGTACGGGTAGTCGCCTTCCCAGCCGATGATCACGGGCACATCGTTGACCGGGCATTCCTGGAAGAAGCGGCGCACGTCCTCTTCGGGCACGGTGTTCGGGATCACGATGGTCAACGGATGTTCGCCGCTCGGGTCGGCGATCCAGTCGAAGCCCTTGGCGCGGGCGTCCTGTGCGTATTTCAGCACGGCGGCCTTGTCCTCGTCCGAGGCGTTGGCGTCCCTCGGCTCCGTGCTGAACGTGGCTTGGGCGAAGTCGGGGTTCTGCGCCTCGCAGGCCGCGTAGTCGGCCTGTCTGGAGGCGTACGGCGTGCCGGCCATGGCTTGCGCGAGCTTGGTGTATCTGTTCCCCGTTCCGGTATCGTGATGCGTTTTCATGATGACTCCCCCATATCCTCATTCTTCGTTCCGGTTCATCGGTGAATCGACCAGCGGCTCAACATGGAGCAGTCCCATACCTCGTTGTCGGGCTTCGCGCGGTCAGGAGGCCACGCCCATGGCCTCGTCCATCACCTTGGTGTAGTCGTAGCCGAAATCCTCGGCCGTGCCGTCGAATCCGAAGGTGATGCTTGCGTCGCCAACCGGGCATTCCTTGAAGAAGCGGCGCAGCTCGTCCTCCCCCACGGTTTTGGGGATGAGGATGGTGGTCGGCTCGTCGCCGGTCGGGTCGGCAACCCAGCTGAAGCCCTTGTCGCGCGCCTTCTTCGCGTAGTCAAGCGCCGCCTGCTTGTCCGCGCCGGAGTAGCTGGGCGTCTGGTTCAGGTCCTGGGCGGGCTGGGCGAAGTTCGGGTTCTCGGCCTCACAGTCCGCATAGTCCTGCCGTTTCGACTCGTACGGGCTGCCGGCGAGCGCGGTGGAATCCTTGAACGCCACCCACACGGTGCCGTAGTCGATGGAGGTGAACATGGCGTTGGCGTACATCTGTTGGGTGGCGGAGTCGGTGCTCACGCTCATGCCGTCGTTGCCGGATTCTACAGGCTGTCCGTTCGCGTCGAGCATGCGCAGCATGACCATGTTCTTGGTGGTCGGCGTCTTCATTTTGCCGTTCGCGTCGGGCACTCCGGGGGCGGCCGTAGCCTGCGCTTCGAAGCCCTTGCCGGTCAGGCAGGAGACGAATTTCTTGGCGTTGGCGTCGGTCGTGAGGTTGTCGGTGGCGTTGGATTCCGAGCCTGCGGCCGTGCCGGAATCGCCCGTATCGGTTGCCTGGTTGGTGAACGGCATGGAGCAGCCGGCGAGCGCCGTGAGGCACAGGCCGGAGGCGATGACGGCCGCCAACGTGCGGCGGAACGGGTGTCTGGCGGTGTGGCGGAGGTCGAAGTCGTGATCGAGGCCGATGGTCATGACGGTTCCTTTCGTGTGAACGGTCCGTGTGTGGTTGATGGTTCCATCCAACCCCGCGTGCGGTGGCGGGTCGGTGTGAAATCGTCTTACTTTCGCCTTACCGAGGACCTGGATTGTTGGGACAGACCGAAAAACCAACATTGGCTATGGAAGACTGCCCCTCAGTCGACTACGCCGGCAGCTCCCCTGACAAGGGGAGCCAAGACGGAGGCACTACCGTTCTTCGATGAGACGGTTGTAGGCGGAGCATTCGCCGGTGCAGAAGGTGCCGAACGGGATGCCGTCGTGGCTGGGCCACTTGTCTCCGGAGTAGGTGTCGTAGAAGCGTCGCAGTTCCTCGTAGGACACGTCGGATGGGATCTCGACCGACTTGTCCTCGCCGGGCGCGGGGTCGGCCATCCAGTCGAATCCGTCCTTGCGGGCCTGACGGGCGAAGTCGATGAGCGTCTGCTGCGCCTCGGCATCCGATCCCGCCGCGGACGCGCCGCCGGCTGCGGTGACGTTCGCCGAGTAGTTCGGTTGCGCGAAGTCGGGGTTCTCCCGCTCGCATGCGGCGTAGTCGGCCTGCTTGTCCGCGTAGATGGAGCCGGCGAGCGCCTTGGAGTTTTTGAATCCCACCCACATGCCTTCGTCGGCGGAGACGATGCTGTACATGATGTCCGGGTAGAGCGGGTCGGAGTCCCCGCTGATCTCCATGCCCGGTCCGGGGATGATCGGGGTGCCGTCCGCTCCGAGGCGTCGTACCACCACGGTGGTCTGCGGTGCCGCTTCGGCGGTCGAGCCGACGGGCAGCAATGCGTAGCTTGCCGTGACTTTGGCGTCGAATCCCTTCCCGACCAGGCAGGCGGTGAATCGTTTGGCGATCGTCTCCAGTTCGGCCGTACTCAGGTCGGCGGACGGGCCGGTGGCGGAGTCGTCCGCAGCACCGGACGTGCCGGTCGTCGTTTCGGCCGTGACGCCGCCGGCCGGTTTGTCGCGTCCGCCGTCGTCGGCGGTCGTGGCCGGCGACGAGCAGGCGGCCATTCCAATCAGGCAAGCCACGGCCAGCGCCGCGGCGCAGGTGTTTCGGATTACCGCCGCGATGGCAGTGCTGCGGCCCGCATGTCGGTTCATCTTCGCTCCCCTTTCCTCCGATCATCCCGAGGCGTCGATGCCTTGGGATTCCCGCGCGACCCGGTTCCGCTTGCCACCGTCCTTCGCGGGTTTCGGAATGATTCCATTCAATCCCACGGCCGGTGCCGGCATGGTGAGGAACATGATTACCTTCGCCTTACCTTGCGCGGCGCAGAATGGGCCGATAATGGGATAGGACGGATCCGGTCGCCATTCATCGGCCGGCGGACGGCCGCATCGCACCGGCGATGCGCATCCTGCGGCATGCGGATGGATGGGCGTCGCGGGATGGAAGGGGTATGGCATGAGGATTCTCATCGTGGAGGACGACCGGGAACTGGCGGCCGCGTTGGACGACGCGCTGCGATACGAGGGGTACGCCACATCGTTGGCGGCCACCGGCGTGGAGGCGCTGCGCATCCTCGCCGAGCAGAACGTGGACATCGTGCTCCTGGACCGTGATCTGCCGGTGCTGTCCGGCGACGCGGTGATGGCCACGATCGCCGCGAACCGCATCCCCGTGGCGGTCATCATGCTCACGGCCGCCGCCGAGGTGAGCGACCGTGTCAGCGGTCTGGACCTCGGCGCCGACGACTATCTGACCAAACCGTTCGCCTATCCGGAGCTGCTGGCCCGCATCCGCGCCCTGCAGCGCCGCGCCGGCAAGGGCCAGGCCACGGCGGCGGTGCTCGCGCACGGCGATCTGACGCTCGATACCACGCGCCGCCTCGTGTTCCGCGACCACGGGCAAACGCTCGTCAAGCTCACTCCCAAGGAGTACGGCGTGCTGCTCGAACTCATGCGCGCGGACGGCGGGTATGTGACCGTCGCCGAACTGTACGAGACCGTCTGGGATGATGCGGCCGCCGCGGAACCGGCCGATGTGATCAAGACCACCGTCTACTCGCTGCGTCGCAAACTGGGCGACCGCGACGCCATCGAATCCGCGCGCGGGGAAGGATACCGGCTCGCATGAAAACCCACCTGTTCCCGTCGTCCCTTGCCGCCGGTCCCATGCACGTTTTCCGATCGCTGCAGGCCCATGCCGTCGCCATTGCCGGCAGACTCATGCCGAAATCGTTTCGTGCGAAGATCACGCTGGCCATCGCGCTCATCATCATCGTGATGATGACGGCGCTCATCGTCACGCAGAACATCGTCGTGGCGCGCACCACCGCCGAGGCGAACCAGACGATGACCATGTGCGCGAACGAGGACGGCACGGTCTCCGTGACCACCGGCTCGGACGCCGAGAACGACCCCGCCGCCAATGGCACCGGAGATTACGCGGTGGTCTGCTACACGGGCGCGAAACGCAACCTCGACGGCATGGAGTTCTACGTGCCCTACACCTCCCAGGAATGGGACGCGGCGAAGGACAAGACCAAGAACGGCCCGTGGATCCTCGACGAATACAACGGCGTGATGATCAACACGGCGAACGCCGTCACCAACACGCTGACCACCACGATGCGCACGGTCTCGATCATCGCGCTCGCCGTATTCGGCGTGTTCGCGGTAGTGGCGGCATGGCTCATCGGCACGATGCTCTCCCGGCGCGTGACCGCCGTGGACCGTCAGGTGGCCGCATTGCAGCCGAACGACCTGACCGCTCGGCTCGACGTGAAACCCGGTCACGACGACATCGATCGTCTGGTCGACTCGATCAACGGCATGCTCGACCGTGTGGAGGCGGCCTCGGAGGCGGAACGCCGGTTCGTCTCGAATGCCTCGCATGAGTTGCGCACGCCGATCGCCGCCGTGGAGACCAATCTGGACGCGCCCCTCGCGCAGGGAAGGTTCCCGGCCGACGTGGAGCCGTCCGTGCGGCGCGCGCTCGCCGCCAACCGTCGCGGGGCCGCGCTCGTGCAGGCGTTGCTGACGCTTTCGCGCATCCAAAGCGGCACCATCGGCGGCGGACGGGTGTCCGGCGATGGTGGGCCGGCGCATGACCGGGCCACCGCCACGGTTACGGTCGCCTCGCAAACCACGGATCTCCGGGCGTGCGTGGACAAGTCGCTGGCCGATATCACCGGTTCCGCGGCCGAGCACGGCATCACCGTGGACGTGACCGGTTTCGGGGACGGGGAACCCACGTCGGATGATGACGGCACGGCAATCGTCGGAAACGCGGCACTGCCGGTCCACGCCGACCCGGCGCTGCTGGACCTTGCTGTCGGCAACCTGCTGCGCAACGCCGTGGTGCACAACGGCGAGCACGGGTCGATCGCCGTGGCCATCGATCACATGCCGGCCGCCGGCCTTGCCGATGATGCCGCCGGGACGAATCATGTAGCCGGAGGTTCCGATGCATCCGCGGGACACCGGTCGCGAACGACTCTGACCGTGACCAACACGACCGACGAGACGCTGCCCGACGACCTTGCCGAGCTCATCCAGCCGTTCCACCGCGGCGAGAACTCACGTATCAGCGCCACGCCCGGCGTGGGATTGGGCCTGTCCATCGCGGACGCCGCCTGCCAGGCGATGGGCGCGACGCTCGAACTCTCCCGCACCGATGACCACCGATTCCAGGCGTCCATCCGATTCGCCGAATAATCGAAAATTGGGTATTGCCTTTGCCTTGAATCACCGTTAGATTGGCCTGAGGAACATACCCGTCCCTCAGAAGAACGGAATCGACTTGACTTCACCGAACGCATCCATCACCCCTGACCATTCCGCAAGCACCGACGCGACCGCACCGGACAAGCCGCGCAAGCTGGAGGTGGCCGACCTCATCACCATCGGCGTGTTCGCCGCGCTCTACTTCGTGATGGTGTGCGCGGCCACGCTGGTGAGCACCCTGTTCACCGGAGGCTTCGGCTCCATCTTCCTGCCCGCCATCGCCGCGCTGATCTCCGGCTGCGTCTACATGCTGCTGGCCGCGCGTCTCGGCAAGTTCGGCGGCATCACGGTGATGGGCGTGGTCATCGGCCTGTTCCTGTTCGTCTCCGGCCATTTCGTGCTCTCGTTCATCGCCAGCATCGTCTTCCCGGTGGCCGCCGACCTCATCGCGCGCGCCGGCAAGTACAAGAGCAAGGCGCTGCTGCTCGTGAGCTACGTGGTCTTCTCCTACGGGCTCACCGGCCCGATCCTGCCGCTGTGGTTCATGAAGGACGCCTATGTGGCCAGCCTTCAGGCACGCGGCAAGGACGCGGCGTACATCGACGGCGTGTTCGCCAACATCAACACCGGCACGTTCTTCGTTTCGATGGCCGCGATCCTGGTGTGCGCGCTGATCGGCGGATGGTTCGGCCAGAAGATGTTGAGGAAGCATTTCGTCAAGGCCGGCATCGTCTGATGCGATCCTCCTTTTCCACGGAACCTGTGACGTCCGACTCCCGGGCGTCCCTTCAGCCCCCGGCGGCCACGACGGCACCGGGGGCGCCCGCATTTTCGGCCGATACCGATGGCCTTCCATCGGCCCGATCCGGCAGCTCTAGGCAATCCGGTCTCGCCGATCGTACGCTCGATCCACGCACGAAACTGTTCCTGCTGCTGACGGCCAATCTCATGCTGTTCTTCCATGTGACGCTCATCACGCAAATCATCATGGTGGTGCTGTTCCTGGTTCCGCTGGCGGTTGCGGGCCGGTGGCGACTCGCGGCGAATTTCGCGGTGCTGTACGCCGTGCTCACCGCGCTCGGCCTGCTCGACCCGGAGGCCCTGGGACTGCCATGGCTGCACGTGGCCTCCGCGCTGGCGGTGGGCGCCACGATGATGTTGCCCTGCTTCATGACCGGCGCCTACGCCTTCACCACCACGTCCGCCAGCGCGTTCATCTGCGCGATGCGTCGCATGCGTGTGCCGGAGGCAGTGGTGATCCCCTGCGTGGTGGTGATCCGGTTCTTCCCCACCATCGCCGAGGACTACCGGCAGATCCGCAACGCGATGGCCTTGCGTGGCATCGCCTCGGGCGGTTGGGGACTCGTGCGGCATCCCGCGCAATCCCTGGAATACATTCTCATCCCGCTGCTCATGAACGCCACCACCGTGGCGCAGGACCTGTCCGTGGCGGCGCTAACCAAGGGGCTCGGACGTGAGGGCGAGCATACGTCGCGTACGCTGATTCGCCTGCGTGCCGTGGATTGGCTCGCAATGGTTGCCGCGGCAATCCCGCTCATTCTTGATATCGCGGGGGTGATTCGCTGATGACGCCCGAAGTGTATTCCGACAACATGTCGTTCACTTACGAGCATGCCGACACCCCGGCATTAATGAACATCATGTTGAGCATTCCTCGTGGCCAATGCGTGGTGCTGTGCGGGGCCAGCGGCTGCGGCAAGACCACGTACTCACGTGTGGTGAACGGGCTGGCTCCGCAGTTCTTCCACGGCGCGTTCGCCGGCAGCCAGCACACCTGCGGGCTCGACCCGGCCACCACGCCCATCGACCAGCTCACCCCATTGGTCGGCAGCGTGTTCCAGAACCCGAAGACCCAGTATTTCAACGCCAACGTGACCGACGAACTAGCCTTCCCCGCCGAAAACATGGGGCTGCCGGCGGACGAGATCGACCGGCGCGTGAACGCCGTGGCCGAACGTTTCGGCGTCACGGGGCTGCTTGGCCGCAGCATCTTCCACCTGTCCGGCGGGCAGAAGCAGCGCATCGCCATGGCCGCGGCCTGCATGCTCGACCCGCGGCTGGTGGTGTTGGACGAGCCGACCAGCAATCTCGACCAGGCCGCCATCGCGGACATGCGTGTGCTCATCGAGGCGATGAAGGCCCGTGGGCTGACCATCGTCATCGCCGAGCATCGGCTTGCCTGGCTCAACGGCGTGGCCGACCGGTACGTGGTGTTCGACGGCGGGCGTATCGCCCGGCAGTACGAGGCGGACGAGTTCCTGGCGCTTTCCCCCGGTTGCATTGCCGCGATGGGGCTGCGCGCGCTTGATCTCGAACCATACCGCCGCCGCATCGCCGAATTGGAGACGCGAAGCGGCGCGCAACGGGGATTGTCCCCGAACTCCGGCGGGCGGACAACTCCAGGATCATCTCGGTTTGGCGACGCGACATCATCGGGGATGCGAAATCCAGAACCGTTGCTGTCCACGCGGAATCTTGTCATCGGCTATCGCGGACGCGACGGCTTCACCCGGCACATCCCGGACCTGGAGTTCCACGCCGGCGACATCATCGGGCTCATGGGCCACAATGGCTGCGGCAAGACCACACTCGTACGCACGCTAACCGGATTGGCCAAGCCGATTTCCGGCTCCGTCGCGCTCAACGGACGCACGGCGAAACCACGCGACCTGACCCGCACCGGATTCCTGGTGATGCAGGACGTGAACTATCAGCTGTTTTCGGACAGCGTGCGCGATGAGCTCACGATCGGCCTGGACGAGACCGACCCGGCTGTGTCGGCACAGGCGAACCTCGTGCTGGAGGATCTGGATCTCTCCCGGTTCGCGGACCGGCATCCGATGAGCCTATCCGGCGGGCAGAAGCAGCGCGTGGCCATCGGCTCGGCCCTGATGTGCGGCAAGGACCTCATCATCCTCGACGAGCCGACCAGCGGCCTCGACCGTTACCACATGGAACAGGTGGGCGAACTACTGCGGGGACTGGCCGCGCAAGGCAAGACGATTCTCGTGGTGACGCACGACGAGGAGCTCGCCGCCGGCTGGTGCACCCGCATCGTTAACCTCGAACGGACTTTCGCGGCATGAAGACGAATCGCATTTCTTGGCTCCCCTTGTCAGGGGAGCTGGCGGCGAAGCCGACCGAAGGGTAGTCAATCAACAAACAGGCAACCGGAACACAAAAATCTGCAGCAATATGTACCCATACGTACCGGAAAGGAACCCATAGTGAATACCACGCAACAGCAAACGGCGGAATTCCAGTCTTTCAACCTCTCTGATTGGCTCGGTGATTGGGAGAGTTTTGAGCACTACATCGACTCCGAGGATTCGTCTATCCGGAGTACCTGGGAGGAGGCCGAGCAGGCGGTGCTCGCCGACCCGAAGATAGCGCCGATGGCCGCCCACGGCATCCGCACGTTCTGGTCGATGGCCTGCTCGACCACGAGCCCGGAGAACATCATCCATATCGGCTACTGGACCGTCGGCGAGCCGCGGAGCGAGCAAGCGGACGTACGCATCACTTGGTACGCGGAGGACAACACCGACCTCGACACCTACGAATATCGCATCGACCACGTCATCGAGCACGGGCTGGAAGGTTCACCCACCTACGTGTTCGTGACCGACGACCCGAACGCCGAGGACAGCCCGTTCCGTTGGCTATTGGCCATCGCTCCCCTGCCCTCGCGCAAGGCGTTCGGCGAGGGCGGTCTGCTCAGCCACCTGCATTTCCAGTACGCCAATGATCTCGGCACGCTCGTCGCCGCGGGTGAGACCGAAGACGCCGGCGAAACCCTGCGCAACCCGCGCTGGTACGCCACGATGTGCGCCGACGAAGGCACTGTCGAAGACCGTTGCCGCATCATCCGCGCGCTGCATCATCTCGGCTGAGCGCAACGCAACGATCGCGCAACTACTGCCTGTTGAAGCAGCAAAATGGGCTGTAACCGCGTCCGCTTCGTCTGTACACGCGGTTACAGCCCATACTACGGAAAATCACGGCGGCCACACCGCCGCTCAACCGCGATTTCAGCTGTTGCGGTTGATCTCGATGTCCGTGACGGTGAGGTTCGCCTCGTTGATGAGGTTGAACAGAATGACCTCGGCCAGCGGGCCGGGCTGCATGAAGGTGTGCTGCTTGGCCTCGGACACGTAGTCGTGGCTGTCACGGTAGAAAGCGGTGTCGATGCCGCCGGGGTAGACGGCCACCACCTTGACGCTCGTGCCCTTGTACGCGGCCTGCAGGCTCTTGGTGTAGCCCTTCTCGCCCCACTTGGTGGCGCAGTACACGCTTTCGTTCGCGTTGCCTCGGGTGGCGGCGGTGCTCATGATCTGCGCGATCTTGACGTCCTTCTCGTCACAGGCCTTGAGCGTCTCCACGGTCCACAGGATCATGCCCTTGAGGCCCTTGAGGCACTTGTCCACGTCGGCGGCCTCGTAGGCGGTGGGCACCTTGAAGGACGGCTGTCCGGCGTTGTTGATGAGCAGGTCGATGTGGCCCAGCGCGGCGATGTCGGCCACGGATTCGCGCACGAACGCCTCATCCGTGATGTCGCCCACGTACGCGCGATACGATTCGGAGGGCCATTGCGCGGTGAGCTCGGCCTGACGCTCGGCGTTGAAGTCGATGCCGGCGACGAGCCATCCCTTGGCGATGAGCTGGCTGGCGAACTCGTAGCCGAGTCCCAGCGCGCTGCCGGTGACGATGGCGATCTTCTGTCCGTTCGCGGTGGTCATGACGCTTCCCTTCATGGTGATGATTGAGGTTTGAGGATTACGGGATCACCTTCATTATCCCGGAAGGGCTCCCCTCGGGAAGAGGAGCCGAAAAACAAGAGAAGAGATTATTCCTCGGCGACGAGCTCCAGATAGGAGTCGTTCCACAGATCCTCGTCACCATCCGGCATGAGCAGCACGCGCTCCGGGTTCAGTGCCTCCACGGCGCCCTCATCGTGGGTGACGAGCACGATCGCGCCCTCGTACTTGGCGATGGCCTTGAGGATCTCCTCGCGCGAGGCCGGGTCGAGGTTGTTGGTGGGCTCGTCGAGCAGGAGCACGTTGGCGCGCGAGGTCACCAAGGTCGCCAATGCCAGACGGGTCTTCTCGCCGCCGGAGAGCACGTGGGCGGGCTTCATCGCGTCGTCGCCGGAGAACAGGAACGAGCCCAGGATGGAACGGGCCTGCGTGTTGTCCAGTTCGGGGGCCACATGCTGCAAGTTCTCCAACACGGTGGCGTTGAGGTCGAGCGTGTCATGCTCCTGGGCGAAGTAGCCGATCTTGCAGCCGTGGCCGTAGTCCACGGAACCGGTGTCCGGCTCCTCGAGATGGGCCAGCAGACGCAGGGTGGTGGTCTTGCCGGCGCCGTTGTAGCCGAGGATCACCACGCGCGAGCCCTTGTCGATGGCGAGGTTCACGCCGGCGAACACGATGTTGGAGCCGTATGCCTTGGAGATGTCCTTGGCCATGATCGGCGTCTTGCCACAGGGCGCGGGCTCCGGGAAGCGGATGTCCGCCACCTTCTCCTTCTTCTGCGCCTCCGAGGTTTCGGACAGCAGTTTTTCGGCACGGCGCATCATGTTCTGCGCGGCCACGGCCTTGGTGGCCTTCGCGTGCAGGCGGATGCCCTGCTTCATGAGGCGTTCGGCCTTCTTCTCGGCCACCTCGCGTTCGCGGCGTCGGCGCTCCTCGTCCACCACGCGCTGGTGCAGGTAGCCCTTCCAGCTCAGCGAGTACATGTCGATCTGGCCAAGCTGCGCGTCCAGATGCCACACCTTGTTCACGGTCTCGTCCAGCAGTTCGGTGGAGTGGGAGATGACCAGGAAGCCGCCCTCGTACTTCTTGAGGTAGCCGCGCAGCCATTCGATGGAGTCGGCGTCCAGGTGGTTGGTGGGCTCGTCGAGGATGAGCGTGTCAGCATCGGAGAAGAGGATACGCGCCAGCTCGATGCGTCGGCGCTGACCGCCGGACAGGGTGCCGAGCTGCTGCTCCATGACCTCCTGGGGCAGTCCCAGCGAGGCCGCCATCGCGGTCGCCTCGGACTGGGCCGCGTAGCCGCCGGCCTTGTCGAAGTCCTGCATAGCCTTGTCGTAGCGGGTCATGGCCTTGCTCATCACGTCCGGATCCGGATCGGTCATTTCCTTTTCGGCCTTGCGGATGCGGCTGATGATGGTGGCGATGTCGCGCGCGCTCATCATGCGGTCGAGCGCGGTCTGCGTGGGGTCGGAGGCGTGCGTGTCCTGTGGCAGGTAGCCGAGCTTGCCGGAGACGCGCACCTTGCCGGCCGTGGGCAGCATGTCGCCGGTGATCACGCGCGTGAGCGTGGTCTTGCCGGCGCCGTTGCGGCCCACCAGACCGATCTTGTCGCCCTTGGCCACATGGAAGTCGGTGGGATGCAGCAACGTCCGCGCGCCGATCTGAATTTCCAGACCCTGTGCATCAATCGCCATACCTCACCCGTCGCTTTCCTTGTGATTCGTTGAAACTGCGATAAACCAACAGACCATGGTAGCGGAAGGCGTGAAGAACCACGGAAGACCGGAGGGATGCCCGTGTTCGCTGAACATGACATTGGCGGTCCGCGACCGGCGAAACCACTAAAATCGATGATTGCATATGCCGTTTTGTGAAGGGGACTGCCATGGAATACGACGATGACGCCGACCGCCGCGAGCTGCTGCTGCACAGCGCTTATGATGCCGAAACCGTGAGGGCCATGGAACGTCCGTTGCTGGACAAGGGCGTGCCATTGATGCGCATGGCCGCGCAGGCCGTGGCCCACACCGCCGCCGGGCTGCTCGACGATGAGGATCTGGCGTTGGAGGATACGTCGATCGTGCTGCTGGCCGGTGCCGGCGACAACGGCGGCGATGGCCTGTTCGCCGCGGCCGCGTTGGCGCAGGAAGGTGCCGCCGTCACGGCCGTGGCCGTGGGCCGTTCGCTGCATGAGGCCGGTTTCGCCGAGTTCGTGCGTGCCGGCGGCAAGGTGCTGGTGCTGGACCCGGCCGCCGAAATCCCCGGTTGCGCTTCGGGATTCTCGGCTGGAGAGGCCGGCGAACGCCTGCAGGCCGCGGTCTCCCTGGCCTCGAAGTCGCATCTCATCATCGACGCCATGACCGGCATCGGCATCCATGGCGCGTTGCGGGGCATCCCGGCCGCGTTGGCCGCAGCGTTGGGCCTCGACGGTGAGGTGCCGGATACTCCGGCCATGCCGGGACGTGAACCGTCCGGCGATTTCCCGCTGGTGGTCGCCGTGGATACGCCTTCCGGCGTGGGGGTGGACGATGGTTCGCTGCCGGGTCCGTATCTGCCGGCCGATGTGACGGTGACGTTCGGCGCGATGAAGCCGTGCGCGGTCCTGCCTCCGGCGACGTTCGGCTGCGGACGCATCGAACTGGTCGATTTCGGGTTCGACATCGACGATGTGGAACCCGCCGTCGAGGTGGTGGACAACGCCTTCGCTTCGGATGCGGTACGGCTGCCGCACGTCGAGGACGGCAAGTATTCGCGCGGCGTGGTGGGACTCGTGACGGGCTCCCAGCGCTACCCCGGTGCGGCCGTGCTTACCGCACGCGCCGCCGCACGCGCGAACACCGGCATGGTGCGCTACCTTGGCCCCGAACGTGCGCAGAACATGGTGCTCACGGCCCTGCCCGAGGCGGTGATGGGCAAGGGACATGTGCAGTCCTGGGTGGTCGGTTCCGGCGTGCCGAACGCCGATGCCGAAGGTGCCGACGCCGATATCCAACGTGAGACGATCGGCGCGCTGCTCCGGCATTACGCGCTGGACGGGGATCCCGCCGTGGATGATGCCGCCTACGACATGCCGCCCGTCGTGGTGGATGCCGGCGCGCTTGACCTGCTGCCGGAACGTGTGCCCGGCCAGGTGGTCATTACCCCGCACGCCGGCGAAATGGCGTCGTTGCTGAATCGGCTTGAGTCGGCCTCGCAATCCGGTGAGCGCGGAGCGGACGATACCGGTTCAGTCGGATTCGTCCATGACGGTCCGTCACAGTCCGATACGGATGCTGCGGACCGCACAGACGATGATCAGCCGTACCGGGCTTCCGCAGTCGACTTGGACGAGACCGAGCCTGCCGTCACGTCCGATGGCGATGAGGGCGATGGCGAGGTCGCGCCGACCGGCGACGGCGTCTCCGTTCCGTCTGCCGCCAACGAGGGTTCCCCCGCATACACGGCGCACGACGTGATGACACGTCCGCTGACCTGTGCCCGTCGCGCGCACGAACTGACCGGTGCCACCGTGCTGCTCAAGGGTGCTGTGACCATCGTGGTGGACGAGGACCACACGTACGTGTCCGGTAGTGCGCCCGCGTGGCTAGCCACGGCCGGCGCCGGCGACGTGCTGGCCGGTCTCATCGGCGCGCTGCTCGCCCAGCAGGGCGATGAGATCACCACGGCGGAAACCGTGACCTCGGCCGCGTACCTGCATGGCATGGCGGCGTCCATCGCCGCCGAGTCGGAGCAGCAGGGATGGCAGGAGCCGGAGCTGGTCGGTCACAGCCGCCGCCAGCGTTTCATGACGCTGGGGCACCCCATTGTGGCCGGCGACGTGATTCGCGCCATTCCCGAGGCCATCGCGGACGTGGTCGCGTAGCCGAATCGCGCGGATACCGCGAGTACACTGAAGCCGAACGGCTCTATTGAACTTGGATTGCCTGTCCCTCTCCGGTTTTCCCGGTGAGGGGTGGCGGCGGCGAAGTCGACCGCCGAGACATGGACAGTCCGGTTCGCAGGAGCAAACCGAATACCGTTTCCCGCTTGCTTGAGGAGCATCATGACCAACTCCCCCATCACCGATGTGATCTTCGATTTCTGCGGCGTGCTGCTGGATTGGAACACCCGCGCCTGTCTTGAAGGCAAGTTCCCGGACGATGTCGTCGCCCGGATTTGCGCCGACGACGACCCGTGTGGCTTCTTCCATTACGAGGACCGGATGGACGCCGGCGAGGACTTCGCCAGCATCTATCCGGACGTGGTGCGCGAACAGGGCGAGGATATCGCGCAGATCTTCAAGTACTACATTGACCATTACGCGGACGCGCTGCCGCGCACGCTGCCGGGCATGGTCGAGCTGATGGAGGACTTGAAGCGCCACGGTTACGGCGTGTGGGGTCTGACCAACTGGTCGCATGAGACCTTCCATCTGGCCTTCGAGAAGTTCCCGCGCCTGGAGCAACTGTTGGATGGCACCGTGGTGTCGGGCGTGGAGAAGCTGCACAAGCCCAACGCGGACATCTACGAGCTGGCGCTCAAGCGCTTCGACCTTAAGGCCGAGCAGTGCGTCTTCTTCGACGACACCGCCAAGAACGTGGTCGGAGCCAACGAGGTCGGTGTCCACGGCGTCCTGTTCGAAGGTGCCATCGCCGCCCGCGATTCCCTCGCCCAGCTTGGCGTCGCGTTGTAAGACGCCTTCGCTCCGGCTCCCCTCTTCCGAGGGGAGCTGTCTGCGATAGCAGACTGAGGGGAGCATCCGGATCACTTCAGGAATTCACGGTCTCATCGCATTCAGCAACCATGCTACAGCTGAGTCTTCGGAATAGTTGCTCACCGACAAATGGCTTCCCCTGGAGGGGAAAGTCACAAAAACTCACTCAACCGGATCGAAGCTGATCGTCAGCTTCCGTCCCATGCCCTGAGCCAGCGCCTCCAATGAACGGAACGACGGGTTGATATGCGCCTGTTCGATGCGGCTGATGGTGATGCGCGAGATTCCCGACGCCTCCGCCAGCTGATCCTGGCTCATGCCGGCGCTTTCCCGCGCCCTGCGCAGCGACTCCCCCACCTCCGGGTACACGTAATCCTTGTCCGCCATCGTTGGCCTCCCTACTGACGTTTCGTAAGATTCATAAGAATCAAATCAAGCATCATCTTGCATTGTCTCACGATTCGCCCGCATGCATGGAATTTCCCGGCTATAACCTGTCTTACCGACCATCCTAGATGAACCTTCTCCTTCGGATTGTTCGTAAGAGGTGTGAAAAACGTTGGAATCATGCGGATAACCCACTGTCGCAACGTCGTTTTGGGGTGGAATCCGGTGGTTTTGAAAACCCAAGTTTTCCGCCGTTCCTCGACCGTTGTACAACCGCATAGAGTGGACTATAGAGTGTACTCCCGAACCCGGTTGGGAGGCATCATGACAACGACGAGACGACGCACCAAGGGCGCCGGAGGCGTGTTCAAGGATTCGAAGGGAACGTGGCATTTCCGCCGCGAGGTGGAGCCCGACCCCGCGACCGGGGCTCGCCGCTACATCGAGTCGACGGGCAAGGTCAAGGCCGAGGCGCGCGCGAGGTTCGAGGCGAAGGTCGCCGAATACGAGCGCACCGGGCTCATCCGCTCCTCGAACAGCCCGTTCGTGCGCGACTACGCCGAACGGTGGATGGCGGAGCACAGGAACCATATCAAACCGAACTCGTGGCAGTCGGAGAACGGTTGGATGAGGACCATGTGCGAGCGGATCGGCGGCCTGCGCCTGGACGAGCTGAAACCCGAGCACATATTGAAGCTGGAACGGTTCCTGGGGCGCACGCGCGCCCGTTCCACGGTCCGATGCCACCTGTCCGTCCTGTCCGCCATGCTCAAGGATGCGGAGTACGAGGGGCTCATCGAATCCAATCCCATGCGTCATCTGCGTCTGCCGCGGGCGCGGCGCAGGCCGCGTCCGATACTCGGGCCGGACGAGCCGGCGCGGCTGATCTCCTCCACCGGCAGCTACGAGTCGGGCAGCAACGGCGGGAACTCGGATACGCCGGAGATGCGCGACATGTGGAACCTGATGTTCACGCTGGCGTTTGCCACGGGCATGCGTCCCGGTGAACGCTATGGTCTGATGCCGTTCCAGTTGGAGCGCAGGAACGGCGTGCCCGGCATCTTCGTCTGCCAGCAGGTGCAACGGTACGCGGGCGGTGTTGACGCGGTCATCCCGGACTGGCTGGATGCGACGCACCTGTATGGGGACAGGTGGCTGACCACGCCGAAAAGCGAACGGGGCAACCGGTTCGTGCCCGTCTCCGAGAAGCTGTGGAACCGTTTGTGGGGTCATGTGGCCATGTGGGGCATCGGCCCCCGTCAGCTCATGTTCGCGAATGCGTGGGGGCGTCCGCTCACGTTCAACGTGGAGAAGGTGCGGTGGAGGAAATGCCTTGCGGCGGGCGGCCTGCCCGACGTGGACATGTACAGCGCCCGGCATTGGACGTCGACGATGATCGGCGAGTCGGGTGCCGCGGATGACGAGCGCATGCTGATCATGGGGCATGCGGACATCGAGACGACCGCGATGTACACGCATTGGCGGCCGGAGGCGCTGGCGCGGACGATGAGCAGGGCGATACCCGATCTGGACGACGTCTCATGACCGCGGACGCCTTTGCCGGTGGCGTGTCCCACGACGTTCGCCATCAGGCCTCCTCCATTGCCGAGGGTATTCTGGTCGGTATGACAGCAGCGGAACCGACGACGAAGGCCCCTCCGTCGTGGAAGAGGAAGAACGACGGGCGCATAGGCGGTCCGGGCATGGATCCGGCGATCGTCGCCAATAGCGTGCTTCGGCGTTCCTTCGATGATTTCATGCCGATAAACTCGATGCAATTGCAGAAACTCATGTACGTGGTCGCCTGCCTGTATATGCGCCGGTCGGGATTGCGACTCGTCTCCGAACAGTTCCAAGCTTGGGAGACCGGGCCGGTTCTGGCAAGCCTACACGGGCGGCTGCTGTCGGATTCCGGCAACCCCGTGGGAGCGTATCTCGCTGGGGCCAACGGTCGCACGCAGTGGCTTGAGGAACGTCCCGGCAGCAATGCCCGGCATGCGTTGGATCTGACATGGAACAACCTCTCCGGGTATTCCGCGGCCAGTCTGGCCAATCTCGTCAGAGCTCCAGGGTCCGCCTGGGACAAGGCATGGCAGGCACGCTCAATGTATATAAGGGATGAGGATATGGCCGACGATGACACATTCCTCTCCGCGCTTGGTCTCGGGGGCTTATGATGGCACGTCCGATTCCTCCCGTGCCGGATGACGTGGTCAACGACGCCAGCCCGTACACCGATGATGCGCTGCCGGCTGAGATTGAAGACCTGCGGGCCTCCGACGTAACTGCTCAGGAGCAACGCACGTGGAAGGTCGAGGATTTCAAAAACAGTGCCGCGCTGCGAATCGTGGTCGTCTGTCTTGCCGTGATGACGGTTTCCGCGTTCGTTGAGCATTTCTGTCCGGTATTGTCCGGCAGTGATCCGCTGGCTGATTTATTCGATGCGTTCAAGCTGATTGCCACGACCGCGTTGGGTTTCCTGTTCGGCCGTAATTCGAAATAGCATTTTCGGGTAGGCTTCGCCCAACCTATCAACTAGGATGGGTGGTTGAAGCATCCTCCTTTCTTATTTCCTTGTTGGATTCTTCAACCGCCGGAAACGGAGTGTTGGTAGCACTCCCCCGGCTTGGCCCCGTTCGGCGTTCGCAGCGCCGGCGGGGCCTTTTCGTTTATTCAGGGTTGTCGTGGAGCCATTTCGGGTCACTCCCAGTGCAGCGGGTGCCGTAGGCCGCCCGCGTATTCCGGATGCGCGTCCAGGAAGCCGAGCAGCCCCGACGAGTATTCGTCATTCCCGTTGATCTCATCCACGAGGTACAGGAGCGCGATCAGCGCCTGCTCCACCGATTTCCCTTCGTACGCGAGACCGGGGAACCGTTTGCGCATGTCCTTGGTGACCGGCGGCACGATCACCATTTCCCGATGCCAGAGGCGACTGTGGTGCGAGCACATGTTGCGCAGGTAGACCATCGCGTGGATGATCTCGGCCGAGGTACGGATGTTCGTACGCAATCCCAGGGACTTGTACAACTGTCTGAGCGCATTGGTGTCGGAATGCAGGCCGATCATGCGGGAGATGGTGTCGAACGGCATCGTCTCAACCGCGGCCCAGATCGGCACGGGTTCGTTCCGACTGCGGTAATGGCGTATGCACACCTCGTTGGACATGTCCATCCACTTGTGCATGTTCGCGATGAGCCTGGCGCGCAGCTCCACTCCCCGCCCGTTGCGTGCGGGCTGGTACGAGGTTTCGGACAGGTAGTCGTAGGCTCCGCCGTCGAGCGCGACCAGGTATGCGAACCGGGACCTCACGGCGAGTTCGATGCGCGCGGTGCCTTTGAGTATGAGCCCGCGCAGTTCGGTGTCGAGACGGTACGGGGCGAGGAAGTCCTCGGCCGTGGTTCCCGTTTTGAAATCGTTGTCGCCATGAGCCGGGTCGTTCTGGAATGGTCGGAAGTAGCCGGACAGCCGGTAATAGTTGGAATCGAACAGTATCCTGCGCATATCGTCCGGATGTGCGATCTCCAGTCCGCGCGACTGCATGAGCGAGACCATTTCGTCAAGGGTTTTCGGGGGTTTCATCGCAGGCCTCCGAAGATGAGAGAACCTCCCGGGTTGCGCACTGTGAGGAGGCGTGGGAGGCTTCTGTTGGCGTTCATACTATCACCCGTCCTTGGTTGCGTGCATGTGTCGACGTGCCTCACGTTTTTTGAGCGCGAAATGGGTAGTGGTGCCTCACCTGGAGTGAGCGCGAAACCGGGTTGGTCTGTTTGGCTTGTCGTATGGAAGACAGGATCAGCATGGCGACGAAGCGGCAG
>NZ_JAFEJP010000029.1:0-5047 GCF_018555355.1 Bifidobacterium sp. SO4 | reverse complement strand
TTTTTTTTGTGGAGGGTTCGATTCTGGCTCAGGATGAACGCTGGCGGCGTGCTTAACACATGCAAGTCGAACGGGATCCAAGCAGCTTGCTGTTTGGTGAGAGTGGCGAACGGGTGAGTAATGCGTGACCGACCTGCCCCATGCTCCGGAATAGCTCCTGGAAACGGGTGGTAATGCCGGATGTTCCACATGAGCGCATGCGATTGTGGGAAAGCTTTCGCGGCATGGGATGGGGTCGCGTCCTATCAGCTTGATGGCGGGGTAACGGCCCACCATGGCTTCGACGGGTAGCCGGCCTGAGAGGGCGACCGGCCACATTGGGACTGAGATACGGCCCAGACTCCTACGGGAGGCAGCAGTGGGGAATATTGCACAATGGGCGCAAGCCTGATGCAGCGACGCCGCGTGAGGGATGGAGGCCTTCGGGTTGTAAACCTCTTTTAGCAGGGAGCAAGCGTTAAGTGAGTGTACCTGTTGAATAAGCACCGGCTAACTACGTGCCAGCAGCCGCGGTAATACGTAGGGTGCAAGCGTTATCCGGAATTATTGGGCGTAAAGGGCTCGTAGGCGGTTCGTCGCGTCCGGTGTGAAAGTCCATCGCTTAACGGTGGATCTGCGCCGGGTACGGGCGGGCTGGAGTGCGGTAGGGGAGACTGGAATTCCCGGTGTAACGGTGGAATGTGTAGATATCGGGAAGAACACCAATGGCGAAGGCAGGTCTCTGGGCCGTTACTGACGCTGAGGAGCGAAAGCGTGGGGAGCGAACAGGATTAGATACCCTGGTAGTCCACGCCGTAAACGGTGGATGCTGGATGTGGGGCACGTTCCACGTGTTCCGTGTCGGAGCCAACGCGTTAAGCATCCCGCCTGGGGAGTACGGCCGCAAGGCTAAAACTCAAAGAAATTGACGGGGGCCCGCACAAGCGGCGGAGCATGCGGATTAATTCGATGCAACGCGAAGAACCTTACCTGGGCTTGACATGTTCCCGACAGCCGCAGAGATGTGGTTTCCCTTCGGGGCGGGTTCACAGGTGGTGCATGGTCGTCGTCAGCTCGTGTCGTGAGATGTTGGGTTAAGTCCCGCAACGAGCGCAACCCTCGCCCCGTGTTGCCAGCATTTCGGATGGGAACTCACGGGGGACCGCCGGGGTTAACTCGGAGGAAGGTGGGGATGACGTCAGATCATCATGCCCCTTACGTCCAGGGCTTCACGCATGCTACAATGGCCGGTACAACGGGATGCGACGCCGTGAGGCGGAGCGGATCCCTGAAAACCGGTCTCAGTTCGGATCGCAGTCTGCAACTCGACTGCGTGAAGGCGGAGTCGCTAGTAATCGCGAATCAGCAACGTCGCGGTGAATGCGTTCCCGGGCCTTGTACACACCGCCCGTCAAGTCATGAAAGTGGGCAGCACCCGAAGCCGGTGGCCTAACCCCCTGTGGGAGGGAGCCGTCTAAGGTGAGGCTCGTGATTGGGACTAAGTCGTAACAAGGTAGCCGTACCGGAAGGTGCGGCTGGATCACCTCCTTTCTACGGAGTATTCAGGCTTCTGTTTGGAAGCCGGTGTGCGCCCCGAGTCCGGAATGGTTCCGGTGTCTCGTGGGTTGCTGGTGTGGAAGAGATCATGGGCTTGTCGCCCGCCGGTCGTGCGGTGGGTGTGGGAAGCGGTATGGATGCGCTTTTGGGCTCCCGGATCGCCACCCCAGGCCTTAGGGTCTGGTGCGATTCGCTGCCCCATGGGTCCGGCCCGCGGGATTGTTCCCGTGCGGTTGCGATCGGTGGGTGCGTGGTGGTTTGAGAACTGGATAGTGGACGCGAGCAAGATAAAGTTTCTTATTTGATTCTTTTCTTGTTGTTGATTTCGTTTCGAACTCAAAGTTTTTTTTGTTGTTCGTTTCGATCGTTTTGTGATCGTTTGATGTGTTGATTTGTTGTCTGGGAGTCCAGAGTTAGCTGTTTTCGGGATCATGCAACGCCGTTGCGTGTTGTGTGTTGTCTTGAAGGGCGTATGGTGGATGCCTTGGCAGACAGGACCGATGAAGGACGTGGGGGGCCGCGATAGGCCTCGGGGAGCCGCCGACCGGGCTTTGATCCGAGGATTTCCGAATGGGGGAACCCAGCCGCCGTCATGGGCGGTTACCGCTTTTGCGGGGGGTACGCAGGGAAGTGAAACATCTCAGTACCTGCAGGAAAGGATATTCCGTGAGTAGTGGCGAGCGAAAGCGGATCAGGCCAAACCTCATGCGTGTGATACCCGTCGGGGGTTGCGTGTGGGGTGTTGTGGGAGCGTGTGTCCCGGTGCCGACGTGCCGGGCGATGGTGATAAAGACGTGTGTTAGGGGAACCGGATTGAATGCCGGGCCGTAGAGGGTGAGGGCCCCGTACCCGTATGCGCATGTCCCGTCGATCGTGTGTCCCAAGTAGCACGGGTCCCGTGGAACCCCGTGCGAATCCGTCTCGACCGTGAGATAAGCCTAAATATTCCTGTCTGACCGATAGTGAACTAGTACCGTGAGGGAAAGGTGAAAAGCACCCCGGGAGGGGAGTGAAACAGTCCCTGAAACCGTGCGCCTACAAACCGTCGGAGCCCTGCGGGGTGACGGCGTGCCTATCGAAAAATGAGTCTGCGAGTCAGTGGTGCGTGGCGAGCATAACCCGTGTGGGGTATGCGTAGCGAAAGCGAGTCTTAAAAGGCGTGTTCAGTCGCGTGTCCTGGACCCGAAGCGGGATGATCTAGCCCTGAGCAGGTTGAAGCGCGGGTAAGACCGTGTGGAGGACCGAACCCACCTGGGTTGAAAACCGGGGGGATGACTTGGGGTTAGGGGTGAAAGGCCAATCAAATTCCGTGATAGCTGGTTCTCTCCGAAATGCATTTAGGTGCAGCGTCAGGTTATTGCGTCCGGGGGGTAGAGCTACTGGATGCTTGCGGGCCCGTATCGGGTACCAATAGCAACCAAACTCCGAATACCCGTGACGTGTATCCTGGCAGTGACCCGGCGGGGGATAAGCTTCGTCGTGGAAAGGGAAACAGCCCAGACCGTCGTCTAAGGTCCCCAAGCGCGTGCTAAGTGGGAAAGGATGTGGAGTCGCATAGACAGCCAGGAGGTTGGCTCAGAAGCAGCCACCCTTGAAAGAGTGCGTAACAGCTCACTGGTCTAGTGGTTCCGCGCCGACAATGTAGCGGGGCTCAAGCACGCCACCGAAGACGCGGCAACAGTCTTTAGGATTGTTGGGTAGGAGAGCGTCCCCTGCGGGGCGAAGCGGCGGCGTAAGCCGGCCGTGGACTGCAGGGGAGTGAGAATGCAGACATGAGTAGCGAAAGCGGGGTGAAGATCCCCGCCGCTGGATGACCAAGGGTTCCAGGGCCACGTTCATCGTCCCTGGGTGAGTCGGGTCCTAAGGCGAGGCCGACAGGCGTAGTCGAATGGATGAACGGGTCGATATTCCCGTACCGGCTGGCGACCGGCAAAACCGAGCCCGTGAGTACTAACCTCCGGTCGGCCGTGAATTCCCCTTCGGGGGTCGGATCGGTCCTCTGTTGGGACTGTAGCGGTAGTAGGTCAGCGCAGGAGTGACACGGAAGGGTGGCCGGCTCCGGAGGTGGTTTTCCGGGGCCAAGCACGCAGCCCGTCCCCCAGGCAAATCCGGGGGGCATGAGGGTGAGGTGCGATGGGACGCGCGTTTTGCGTGGATCCGGTGATCCCGGCCGTCGAGAAAAGCTTCGGCGTGAGGGCGTCAGTCCGCCCGTACCCCAAACCGACACTGGTGGTCAGGTAGAGAATACCAAGGCGATCGAGCGAATCCTGGTCAAGGAACTCGGCAAATCACTCCCGTTCCTTCGGTTTAAGGGAGACCCCCGATGGTGAAAGGACTTGCTCCTGGAGCTGTTGGGGGTGGCACAGACCAGGGGGTAGCGACTGTTTACCAAAAACACAGGTGCATGCGAAGACGCAAGTCGCTGTATATGCACTGACGCCTGCCCGGTGCCGGAAGGTTAAGAGGATCCGTCAGCCTCACGGTGAAGCGGTGAATTCAAGCCCCGGTAAACGGCGGTGGTAACTATAACCATCCTAAGGTAGCGAAATTCCTTGTCGGGTAAGTTCCGACCTGCACGAATGGCGTAACGACTTCCCCACTGTCTCGACCAGGAGCTCGGCGAAATTGCAGTACGAGTAAAGATGCTCGTTAAGCGCAGAAGGACGAAAAGACCCCGGGACCTTTACTATACCTTGGTATTGGCATTCGGTGTGGATTGTGTAGCATAGGCGGGAGACTACGAGACCGCGGCGCCAGCCGTGGTGGAGTCGCAAGGTGAAATACCGCTCTGTTCGCATTGGATGTCTAACCTCGGCCAGTCATCCTGGTCAGGGACAGTGCCTGGCGGGTAGTTTAACTGGGGCGGTTGCCTCCCAAAGAGTAACGGAGGCGCCCAAAGGTTCCCTCAGCCCGGTTGGCAATCGGGTGTCGAGTGCAAGTGCACAAGGGAGCTTGACTGCGAGAGCGACGGCTCGAGCAGGGACGAAAGTCGGGACTAGTGATCCGGTGCCGGTGTACGGACGCGGCATCGCTCAACGGATAAAAGGTACCCCGGGGATAACAGGCTGATCATTCCCAAGAGTCCATATCGACGGGATGGTTTGGCACCTCGATGTCGGCTCGTCGCATCCTGGGGCTGGAGCAGGTCCCAAGGGTTCGGCTGTTCGCCGATTAAAGCGGCACGCGAGCTGGGTTCAGAACGTCGTGAGACAGTTTGGTCTCTATCCTCTGCGCTCGTTGGAATGTTGAGGAGGCCTGCCCATAGTACGAGAGGACCTGGGTGGACGAACCTCTGGTATGCCGGTTGTCGCGCCAGCGGCACGGCCGGTTGGCTACGTTCGGAAGGGATAACCGCTGAAAGCATCTAAGCGGGAAGCCTGCTCCAAGATAAGCATTCCATGAGACCTTCGGGTCTCTGTACCCCCCATGTAGAACACGTGGTCGATAGGCCGGACGTGGAAGCCCCGCGAGGGGTGGAGCTGACCGGTACTAACGGGGAAACGACAACACA
>NZ_JAFEJP010000028.1:0-5679 GCF_018555355.1 Bifidobacterium sp. SO4 | reverse complement strand
CAGACAAGGTGCTGGTAACACCCCTGACACACAGACAGAACCTCCGTGGATTATCGGACTACGCCACGCTAAAAGCGCCGCTACTGCGGCCCATGTCCCATCGGGGGCAACGAGACCGGCTGAGGGGAGACCCTCGGTAACAGGACCGTTCCCGGCTGCGTCGCTCGTCGAAGAGCATGATCAAACAGACCTCAAGACCAATGTGGGCATAATCGGGCAGGCCGACCACATGGAAGATAGACCAGTGTCAGAAAGAGTCATTGAGGATATGCCGCGCCGCAGGACAACAGAGAATGACACCTGCCAAGAACGAACGAAGCGACCGACCGACCGACCGTCAGCGTTCCTTCTTGCTTGTCCGCAAGGGCAAGCCCTCACTTCGCTCACTCACTCCCTCCCATCAGCAATACGGTTGATATACCGTTGGCACGCCATCTAACACCTGCCGTTCGTCTAGTGTTTTTGTAATCTGTCTGACGTTACATCCTATGTCCTGCTGATTAGATGCAATCCACTGGATGATCGAGAGATTCACCGAACGCACCCCCCAAACGGAAATCGGCCGTTGAGCACTCTTCACATGCTCACGAGATGAACCGACCTCCGAATTATCCAACACCTCGCCTAGTTTCAAGCCATCCCATACCCGCTCAGCAGGAGCACCATCAGTCCAAGGGT
Source organism: Bifidobacterium sp. SO4 (assembly GCF_018555355.1). Lineage (NCBI taxonomy): Bacteria > Bacillati > Actinomycetota > Actinomycetes > Bifidobacteriales > Bifidobacteriaceae > Bifidobacterium > Bifidobacterium sp. SO4. The sequence goes on along the minus strand of NZ_JAFEJP010000028.1, from coordinate 5,001 downwards.
CATTATTGACGTATGTCCCAAGCACCTTATCGTCAAGAAACTCGGAAACCGGTTTATTCAGAATCGCCTGATCGTCGGATGGACCATCAAGACCGCATTTAAGGCATCGTCGCGCCGCAACCACTGCCCGCCACTTCGCCTTTCGCTGTATCTCCGTGTGCTCGGGCATCCTCGAAACCTGCGAACGAAACCAAGCACGAACCAATCTCCGATATATCCAGAACCCCTTGAAATCGCCGGTGTCGTAATCCAGATCGAATATCGGCGGACTGTGTTTAGGCCAGTCGCCGCCACGACCCCACATGCGCCCCGGCTTTTCGCGCCATCCCTCGGACGGCAGGTTTTGCGGCGCACGCTGATAGTGCTTCGCGCCTCGGCTTCCATGCTTCGCCACGTACTGCACCCAACGCCAGGCATACAGCCTTTTCACGTCCTGCGCCTTCGCCTGGGCATTACAACCGGCCTTTCGCACGATATCAATCCATTGACTGACTGAAAACGGTATGAACGCATCCTCATTCCCGTTTCTGACCCATACGCTCATATGGATATGCGGCGTGCCTTTCCTTGTGAATTCGATGAGCCAGTGATTTCTCAGCAATCCGAATTTCCGGTCAATCCTTTTCAGGAAGTTTCCTATCATCCGATGGAACTTCTCTGGTTCCGGAACCGGCCCGACGCCTGCCCTGACCGTGAGCGTGAGCGTGAAGCCCGTGCCGGACAAGTCATCAATTTCGATGGCCCGAAGGAAGTCCGTGTTCCTGCGAGCCACGTCATCGGTCCATCCGGCGCACACGTCACGCTTGCCGCCACCCTTACGGACTTCGTCCAATTCCTCGTCATCATCCCGATCATCATCAAACCGTGTAAGCAACGCGATGGCGGTTCCGCCGTTGGCCTGAACCTTGATTCTGGACACTTTTCGCCACCTCCGGTCCAAAAACGGAAAGATATGCGGTCTTGAATCAAGAAAGAAAGAAAAAGAAAGAAAGTCGCCGCCACGCCCCCGTTTCGGACCCAAGGGCCCTACACGGTGACGGACGGCGACAGGCTTCGCCTACTTGTCTTCTCGAATCACCCAATCGTCATCCGAATCTAAGTCCTCGGAATCGGTCGAAACCTTGACCGGTGCCGGGAACAGATTCCGCAGTTCCTCGTGCGGCAGATAGTCGAAATGAATAATCTCGGTTCCCCCGGTACCAGTGGTGCGAACGGCCATGCCTCTATCCTCCGGTCCGAACGTCGGGCGTGTAGGCAACGGCTCGCCCTCGGGCACAACGCCCAGTGCCGCCCGTGCCGATTCGGGCGACGAGACGAAGAAACAGACTTTCTGCCCCATCACGTCGCGTAGGTCCGTTGAGATCGAGGCAGCGGTTGGCTTCTGCGTGGCAAGGATGCAAACTATTCCCGCCGAACGACAGAGTTTGATAAGACTGATCAGTCTGTTAGTGAACAGTTTCACATCGTTCTTATCTTCGGGCGATTGAGGGGAGACGTACATCTGAGCCTCATCAATCACCAATACAATGACCTTATCCTTGGGATGGTCGGTAAACCCGTTCCAGAAGTTCTCTTCCGCCTGCGAGTTCCTTCGTTCCATCGTTTTCCAGACCAATTCAAGAATGGCGGAAGCAAATTCCATATTCGTGGAATTGCTGTAGGACGCGCAACGGGAACGTGCCCAATCCCATCCCATATCGCCCTTGCCATTCAGCAAATGGACCTCGGCCAGATCAGGACGCGACAGGAACGCAGACACCAGAAGATCAAGAGAAGCGGACTTGCCTTCACCCGGGTCACCAGCCAATAAGACACCAGCAACATTGGCGAAATCAATCCACGCATCACCGTCTAGCCCTCGGCCAACGCGAACAGCCAACTGGCCACGACCTGCACGAACAATCGGCGGCTCATGGACAACGACCGCAGACCGAATGGCATCGAATCTCGATACTTTCAATAACCTGACCTGCCATACCGCATTGCCGATCTTCTCAAGCTCATAATCGGCACAATCCCAAGCATTCAATGAAGCCGAAATCGCCTCACGCAAACGATGTTCGGTGATACCCACCACATCCACATTCTCCAGACGAAGACTATCCTTCGTCAGCCAGCATCTGTAATTCTTCCCGTTATTCGGTACCAGCTTCGCGTCACGAAGCCATTGGTTGCCGCGTCTGCGGGCGGCGCGTCTGGAAGCGCGCCGCACATCGCCCGCGACCGGCAACGACCAGATAGCGGCCTCCCGTACGCGGCCGTGTGCGCAAACCGCCGTAGCCACCAGAGCCATCAGCAAGGCCACCAGCGCAGATGCAACAAACCATCTGTAAGAAGAATCACGCAATACGAGCCAACTCCCGCAGGCCACGGCAACCCATATCAACGTGACCAAACAAGCGTTAAAGGCATCAACAAGAAAACTGTTCGTCTTATTCGCATCAGTATTAGACGGCACAGAATCCCCCCTTACATACGAAAGCGGAGGGATACAGGTATCCCTCCGCACTTGATCAATTCAATCCTCGGGAATGGCAGGCCTATATAGCTCAAGCCATTTGCCGAGCACATCAGAAACCAACTTGGAACGTGGAACCCGCTTCGACTCGGCCACATCGTCAATACGCTTCAACAGTCCAACGTTGAAGCTCAAAGTGACGGGAACACGACGAGGCATCAGAAGCTAGGCTCCTCGTCATCGGATTCCGCAGGCTTAACAGCATGGGCACCGGCAGCAGCAGCCGCACCATCCACGATCTGGAAATCATCCGCCACAAGATAATTGCCGCTCACGCCGTTCTGCAAGGTATAGGGAACCAGCTCCAACGAAGTCGGAATCACCGCGTGACCAATCAAAGAGGACGGGTCACTACCGAAAAGCTTGATTTCCAGCAGATCACCACGCCTACGGCCAGCACGCTTGAAGTAGACCGCCACACGGTACTCAATCTGTCCGTCGCGATTGCGCTTCGGAGTCGAGCCATCCTGTTCGGTGGCCACATAGACATCCTCGACACGCATCGGCGCAGAATCGCCGCACATAGCATCGAGATCGATAGGCACAGGGAAATTGATACTCAAACAAAACCTCCTTCTGAAAAGGGACCGGGCCAACCCCAGCCGACAGAAGAAAGTCTCATTCACTCATACATAAGCAAAATACGCAGAACACTAATCAGACACCACAAAACCGCATGAAATCAACGTTTCTAAGTAATACAAAGAAGGACATGCACCCCCCCTACAAATTAGCTAGCAAAAAGCTGGGCCGGTATCTACGGATACCGGCCCTAAAGCTCCTTAGTAAGGGGTCAGATCAGCTTGCTCTTAGGAATTCCCGGTTCCTAAGGCAATTTCGCTTGCCTCACTGGCTCTACTCAGATTCTAACACTCGATGCTGAGAAGTAATACTACGATAGTGATGTTGCCCGCTTTCCCGGAGCAGGCAACAGCCAGTGAACCCAGCCGCGTCAGCGGTAGCTGGCCGGCTCCTTAGTAAGGAGGTTCGGATCAAATGCCGAACAATAATAACAATAAGAAGCAGGATTCGCTCCTGCGACTGTTCATGACAACAGTTTTAGTGATATTCGCTGCGAAGGTCTCACCTCTCGTTGCGGACTTCATCTGCATCGCTGTAATGGCGTATGCAATGATCGATAATCACAAGGACTGCTAGTCAAAGGGCCTGTCTGTCATTTCGCTTACGGGCAGGCCCCTGAAAACACTCTCCAGACTTTACAAAAAGAACCGAATAAGATATATTGAAAAATAAATATTTATATTTATTGAAAGGTGAGCATCTTGATCATCGGCATACTTAACATTAAAGGAGGAGTTGGCAAAACCACCACGGCAATGGCTCTGGCCACAGCGGCCAGTCGTGATGGCGGAGCCGTCACTGTAGTGGACACCGACCCACAGGGTTCCGCCACTTTATGGGAACAGGCGTCACAGGATAACTCCGCACCACTGCCTTTCCCTGTAGTGTCCAGGAACAAAGCCGAAATCCGACGAATGCGGTCAAATCGTCCTGACTCGAACGGTGAAATTATCTTCATCGACTGTCCTCCAAACGGCGACGTAATCAGCGAAACCATCAAAACATCAGACTTCGTAATCATCCCATCAACAGCCTCACCCATCGATCTGCAACAAACGATGGCAACATGTGAGGCATGCCAAGACGCAGGAACCGACTACGCAGTGCTAATCGTCATGGCAAGACGAGGCACCAGCGCCCTTGCCTCATTCCGCCACACGATAGAAGAAAGCGGAGCCGGAATCTTCGACACTGAAATACCACTCAGGGAATCAATCAAAAATACATTCGGCTACGCATTCCGCAGCAACCTCAGCGGATACGAAGACGCTTGGAACGAACTCAAGGAAGCCGTCAAATGAAAAAAGCCAAACCAATCACGACCATGAAGATCTACCAACGGGAAGAACCGGCCATACAGACAAGAGACATCATGGACAACCAAGACAACTACAAACGAGGAGATGGAGAGGAAAAGTCGGTGGGAAAGGTCATGACCACGTTCCAAATGGATAAGGAACTTAAGGAACAGCTCAAAGCCTATTGCAAAGACCGCGGCCTGAAAATGGGAGATTTCATCAACAACGCAATCAAGCAGGCGCTAGAATAAATAAAAATATTTAAATAAAAATATTTAAATATCATCATGTCTGTTCGATAATGTGCCATTCCGACGCACCAAACCAAAACAAAATCTAACAGTCTTGAAGTGAGCTTCATACGTTCCCATTCTCAATAAGGAATGTGCGAATCAACACGTGGAAGAAAAAAAATGCTCACGACGCTGGTAACATCGTGAGCTGAAGAAATAAACAAGTTCAGTCTACCACTATGTCAGACAAGGTGCTGGTAACACCCCTGACACACAGACAGAACCTCCGTGGATTATCGGACTACGCCACGCTAAAAGCGCCGCTACTGCGGCCCATGTCCCATCGGGGGCAACGAGACCGGCTGAGGGG